>CAZUCB010000008.1:30857-33153 GCA_964618755.1 uncultured Bacteroides sp.
GCCCATTTTTTATCAACATTAGGAAGATAGCCAACTGTTTGGTAGTTTTCATTCTGAACCCTACCCTCTTTATTAACATAACCAACAGTTTGATAGTTTCCGTTCTGAACTTTTCCATCTTCATTCACATAACCAACGGTTTGGTAATTTCCATTTTGTATTCTTCCATCTTTAGCAATGTATCCAATGGTCTGATAATTTCCATTTTGAACACGACCATCGGAATTGATATAGCCTATGGTTTGATAATTCTGATTTTGAACTTTACCATCAGGGCTAATATAACCAACTGTTTGATAATTTTGATTTTGAACACGTTGCTGTGCAATCGTACAAACAGAAAAACTAATAAAAAACAAAACAAAGACTAATTTTTTCATATTGAATGTGTTTGATAATATAAAATCCAATAGCAAAGCAGCATATATGATGCCGTTTTTATACTGGATTTTATTTAAGTATGTATAAAAAAATGTTTTGTCTTAATATTGCAACTGTTTTATTTTATTGCGTATCTTTTTTCATGCATACGAAAAAAGCATCTCATTATATTATATATTTTGATCTTTTATGAGATTCCTCGCTCATTCGGAATGACAAAAAGAAAATTAAACAACTCTCTATTCTCATTTATAAACTTTAGGAACTAAACAGTCATAATATCTTTTTCCTTTATTGCAAAGTGTTTGTCCACTTTATCAATATAAAGATTGGTAGCATCTTGAATATCTTTTTCTAATACTTTTATTTCATCTTCGGGGATACCATCTTTTTCAAGTTTTTTAGCTGTATCCATAGCTGCACGTCTGATATTACGGATGCTAACTTTAGCATTTTCAGCTTCAGTTTTTGCCCTTTTTACCAAATCTTTACGTCTTTCTTCAGTTAAAGGTGGGACCAAAATGCGAATTATTTCGCCATTGTTTTGAGGGTTAAACCCTAAATTGGCATTCATAATAGCTTTTTCAATTGGAGCAAGCATATTTTTTTCCCATGGTTGAACTGCAATTTGACGTGGGTCAGGTGTACTGATATTGGATACTTTATCAATATCAGTCATTGTTCCGTAATAATCAACTTTTACACCTTCAAGCATTTGAGGGTTAGCTTTTCCTGCTCTGATTTTATGAAATTCGCGATCAAGATGAAGTATTGCATGTTCCATGCCTTCTTTAGCTTCATCTAAACAAAATTGAGATTCTTCAGTCATACTTCGTTTTTTTTATAACCAGACAACAAAATTAAAAAAATATTTTAAACTGTTACCAATGTTCCAATATTTTCGCCACTTACTATTTTCTTAAGGTTTCCTTCTTTATTCATATCGAAAACAATAACAGGGAGTTTATTTTCTTTGCAAAGTGTAAATGCAGTTAAATCCATTATATTTAAACCTTTTTCATATACTTCGTCGAAAGTAACAGTTTCGAAACGAATAGCTTTAGGGTCTTTTTCGGGATCAGCAGTATAAATACCATCCACACGAGTGCCTTTTAACATTACATCCGCTTGAATTTCAACAGCTCTCAATGCAGAAGCCGTATCGGTTGTAAAAAAAGGATTTCCTGTTCCTCCGCTTATTATTACTACATTGCCTTTCTCAAGATTTTCAATAGCTTTAGAACGGCTCATTGCTTTACAAATTGATTCAATTGGAATACCTGATAATAGAGTAGTTTTAACCTTATTTTTTTTGAGTTCACCTTGTAAAGCCATGCTATTGATAACTGTAGCCAGCATTCCCATATAATCACCCTGTACACGATCCATTCCTTTGGCAGCACCCTGTAACCCACGGAAAATATTACCACCGCCTATTACAATAGCCACCTGCACGCCTTCTTCAACAATAGACTTAATATCAATAGCATATTTTTGCAGCATCATAGGATCGATGCCATATTGTTGATTACCCATCAGCGATTCTCCGCTGAGTTTGAGTAAAATTCGTTTGTATTTTATCATGATTTTGTGTTATTTTTCTTTAATGACAAATGTACGATTTTTTTGAAAATTGCAATTAATAATTATTTGAAAAAATTTCACTTCGTTTATAATATTCCTTAGAAGCAATTTATTTTTTAAAAATGAAGTAAACTGCCAGAATTAAAAAAACAAAACCAATAAGATGGTTTATTCGAAAAGTCTCTGTTTTAAAAAATAGCAATGAAAACATCAAAAAAATGACCAATGTAATAACCTCTTGTATCACTTTTAACTGCAATAGCGAAAATGGTCCACCATTTCCATTGTATCCAATACGATTGGCAGGAACCATAAAAAAGTATTCAAATAA
>CAZUCB010000008.1:33253-36301 GCA_964618755.1 uncultured Bacteroides sp.
CTTTTATAATCACCAAATTTCCACAACTCCATCGTATCTAAATGTGTAATTTCCCATGGCTTTTTCCCTGCAATATCAAGCAAAACAGGTAATTTTACTCCATTTATCAGCATACGACGAGCAATAAACGGATAATCGAATTCCTTGCCATTGTGGGCACACAAATAATGATTAACAGTATTGAAATGAGCTGATAACATCGCTGCAAATTCAGTCAATAACTTTTTTTCATCATCGCCAAAAAAAGATTTTATTCTAAAACTACCATCCATAATAAAACCCGTTGAAATACAAATAATTTTCCCAAACTCAGCATAAATACCAGCTCTTTCGTATAATACTTCAGGAGAAACTTCGCTCTCTGAATTAGATTCAGCTTTTTGTAAATTCATTGCCTTTTTATCCCATAATTTTTTAAATCTTTCATCTAATTGATTATAGGAAGGATAAGCTGGCACTGTTTCAATATCTAGAAAAAGCACTCTCGATAAAACAATATTTTCTAACATAATACTAAGATTTTGGCAATAAAAATACTATTTTATTATGAATAGACAACTACTATTCAATTATTTTTTACTTTTGGTGAATAATTAAGATATCCCTATTCTCTTTTTATTTTAAATAAGAATCACTTTATTTTCAGGATTATAATAACATACAACTTAAATTTATTTAATGAATATTCAAATTGCTATCACAGAAGATGGTTCGCATACATTGTATAACAATACATTAGGTGAACACTATCATTCCACTCATGGAGCTATACAAGAGTCACAGCATATATTTATTGAAGCTGGTTTAAACGCATTGGAAAAAAAATCGGGCAGCATTAATATTCTTGAAATAGGTTTTGGAACTGGATTAAACGCATTGTTAACTTATCAGGAGTTGGAAACAAAAGCATTTAAAATTAACTATGTAGCCATTGAACCTATTATGCTAGATAAAAGTATTTACACTCAACTAAATTATACTGATTTGCTAAATAACAAGACATTACTAGATATTTTTATTAAAATGCACGAAATCCCATGCGATGTTCCTCATTTTATTTCAGATAATTTTATTTTGAACAAAATAGAAGGAAAATTGCAAGAACTTGAATTATCAGAAAATGCTTTTGATTTAGTATATTTTGATGCCTTTTCTCCAGAAATTCAGCCAGAACTATGGGATGAAGAGATATTTAAAATATTATATGCATCCATGAAAAATAATTCAATACTAACCACTTATTCGGCTAAAGGAATCGTAAAAAGAGCCCTGAAATCAGCAGGTTTTGAAATAGAAAATTTACCTGGCCCCATCGGCAAAAGACAGATTACCAGAGCAAAAAAAGTAATATTAATGGATGATTGTCATCATCATTAAACAAAAGAACAATAAGCAATCGCCAATTACTTAAAAGTCTCAATTTTATGAATTAATTTCGCCATTTTCGTTGATAAGTACTCCCCAACTTATAACTGATAATTGTTTATCATCGAAATAGAAGTCAATCATAGCATCTTCAAAAGTCAATCGCTTTTCACCCCATACTTCAGTTTCCAACTCATAATTTTCAAACCCATTTTCTTTCAAAAGAGTGATAATTTCACACTCACTCATTAGAAAAACTTTTTTTCCAAAAAGCAGAGTATCTCGATTGCTCGATTCAATACATTCTAGACTTGGCTTACGAGAATTGATAAAAAATAAAGCCACATCTATATCTAAATAATGAGTAATAATTGTTTCATTATCATCATCCATTTCTAAATTTTCAACCTCTTGAGGTTCACCTAAAATAGCATATACATCTTCTGGCGATGTTCCAAAATTAATTTCACCCAAGCCTTTTTTTAATTTAATTTCAAAGAAATTCTTTTTCATGTCTTTATGAATTATATATTTTTATTCCAATATTTTATTCCTTCTATTTAGCTAAAAGGAGAATCAGGTTCTTTAGCCATGTGATTATAAACCAATTTATCAACCAATTTTGGAAAAAACTTATTTAAAAACACCGTTAAAACGCCATCTGTGGTCATTATTATGGTTCTTTTTCGTTTTTCAATTGCATCAATAATTCTATAAGCAACCGTGTCTGGACTCATCATTTTATCTTCATCACGTGGTGTTTCACCTTGCTGCGACCCATCTTTTGCCAAAGCTGTTTTTCTAATATTTGAAGCAGTAAATCCAGGACAAGCAACTAAAACATGCAAATCTTTTTTTAAGTTCTCTATTCTAAGTACATCCAAAAAGCCTTGCATTGCAAATTTAGAAGCAGAGTATCCTGAACGTGCTGGCAAACCTTTGTAACCAGCTATTGAAGAAACACCTACTACACTTCCTTTTTCTTTTAAGATAAAGGGCAAGGCATATTTTGTACAATAAACAGTTCCCCAAAAATTCACATTCATCAATTGATGAATTACCTTTAAATCAACATCTTGAAACATTGCTCGCATTGATATTCCTGCATTATTAATCAAAATATCAATTTTCCCATATTTTTCGATTGTTTTTTCAATCAGTACTTTACATTCATTTTCTATCGAAACATCCACTTTAACGACAAAAGTATCATATCCTTTTGCATTTAAAGATAAAGAAATATCATCAATAATCTGAAGATTTCTCGCAGCTAAAACAACTTTTGCACCCATCTCAGCTAATCTAAAAACCAAAGCTTTACCAATACCTGAAGAGGCACCAGTAACAATCACAACTCTATTCTTCATTCTTCCTTCTTAAATATAAACGTTCAAAGTGCAATAATAGAACTTTTCGATAAATGTACGCTATTTTTAAGCTTAAAACAAACAAAATTTAATCTTTTTTAAGATATGTACTAAATGAATTCCTTTATTTTTTTCTATATCAATGATTTCGATATGCTTGATAAAAAATATCTCTTATTATGATAAATTTATTTTGGTATTTCAAAAATAAACTATACTTTTGCACCCTCAAATTAAAAACGATTATGTAGCTCAGCAGGTAGAGCACATCCCTTTTAAGGATGGGGTCCTGGGTTCGAATCCCAGCATGATCACA
>CAZUCB010000009.1:0-25219 GCA_964618755.1 uncultured Bacteroides sp.
CTTCGGACTTACTTTATCTTCCCCAACTCTGCTTTTATACTTTCTTCTGATAATAAAACATAGCCAGCTTCATTTACATATTTTTGTCCATCGGTAAGTACCCAATTGAGAAAATGTGTTATTACTGCTTTTTGTGGTTTCCCTTTGCATACAAAAAACAAATCTCTTGCTGGTGGTGAAGGATAACGTCCGTCCTTAATGGCTGCCATTATGTCATCTAAAGTGTTATAAACGTTTTCTTCAGGTTCAATCTTGCCATTTTTATTAATATCAATTGGAACAATTTCCATTCCTTCATACTTTTTACGTGTATTCATATCAAAAGCATAAGCAATATTATTGAAACCAATACCAGAAATGTCTTTTCTAACAGCATCGGCTACACCGGCATCACCATTAACACCAATACCTTGAAGATCTTCTTGTTTTTTATTGTTGAGGAATTTTGCCCACATTTCGGCAGCACCACACGCATCGGAACGAGAGTAAACGTTTAATTTTTCTTTACTTTTTATTCCTAATGCAATACCCCAATTTGTAATTTTACCTGTAATAAAAATGTCGTAAAATTTCTCCATAGTAAGCCCATTAGCCTTAATAGCTTCTATTTGAGGGTTTTTTGCATTAACAGTTGCCACTACAGCGTCTTTGGTAACAGCTATCCACCAAGCTCCTTTTTGCTTTTCTTCGTCGCTTACAGCCTTAGAAAACATTCCTAAATCAATCATGCCTGATAAAGCATCTGTCATGCCTTTGCCAGCACCACCTGCTGAAACATTGATTTTTACGTCAGGGTATAATTTCATATATTCGTCAGCCCATTTTACAGTTAATGGATACAATGCAAAAGCACCTGAAATACTTATGTTTCCGGATATGCTGTCTTTTCCATCTGCATTATTTTTGCTTGAATTGTTTTTACATGAAGTTGATAATGCTATGATTATTGCAATGATTGAGCAACTTAAGATTAATGTTTTTTTCATATTCGTTATTTGTTAATGGTTATTAAGTTTATAAAGTTCATAATGTTTGTAATGTTTATAAAGTAAAAAGATAGTAAGCTAGATTTAGTGTTTTTTTAATTCGTAATTGATTATAAAACTTCTCTTTTGTTAAAGCTTGTATGTAAAATTGTTGTGCAATTTTCATCACAGGGATTCCCTAAATAATTATTATATAATTCATTCAATTGAGGATTTTTATGTGCAAATTTAATAGATTCTTTATCATCAACATCGTAAATTGCTTTAATTCTCGCTTTAATATCTTCTTTTCGTGATGGAATAGGTTGACCTCCTCCATTTACACATCCTCCTGGACAAGCCATCACTTCAACAAATTGAATATCGTTTCGTCCATTTTTTATTTCATTTAGCAATTTTTCAGCATTTATCATATCGCTAACTACAGCAACCCCAACCTCATACTCTCCCACTTTCATTTTAAACTCTTTTCTATTTTTGTTTATACTTCTTAATTCAATGATTTTGAAATTAACTAAATCATTGCCTGTTAATAAATTAAAACTAGTTCTAAGTACAGCTTCTGCAACACCTCCAGAAACTGCAAACAGTTTCCCTGCTGAACTTCGTGTACCTAAAATTGCATCAGCTACTTCCGATTCAATATTCATTATATCAATACCATATAAGCGAATTAAGCGTGCCAATTCACGAGTTGTTAGCACTGCATCAACATCTGTAATTCCTTTATGTGTCATTTCTTCGCGTTGTGCTTCAAATTTTTTAGCAATACAGGGCATTACAGAAACTGTATAAATACTTTCTGTAGCTATATTAGAAATTTCTGCATAATAACCTTTAATGATGGCACCCATCATTTGTTGTGGAGATTTAGCCGTAGATAAATTGTTGATAAATTGAGGATGAGTTTGTTCAACGTATTTTACCCAAGCAGGACAACAACTGCTAAACATAGGTAAATTTTGATTAGACTTTATTCTGTTAACCAATTCATTTGCAACTTCAATGGTATTGATATCAGCACCAAAACTGGTATCAAAAACTTTATTAAATCCAATTTTACGTAATGCAGCATTTACCATTCCATTGATATCTTTTCCCGCTTTTACGCCAAACTCTTCTGCAAGTGTTACTGAGATTGTGGGAGAATATTGAATTATAACGTGCTTAGCCGGATTATTCAGAGAATCAATAATTTCAGGAAGATGATCTCTTTCGTATAAAGCACCTGTTGGGCAACTCATGATACATTGGCCACAATTAATACAGCTTGAAAGATTGATTCCTTTTTGGAAAGAAGTTGTAATTTCGCAATGATTGCCTCTCTTGATAAAGTCAATTGCTGAAACACCTATTATCTCCTCACAAACCCTCACACATCTGCCACATAATATACATTTTTTAGGGTCTCTTACCATACTTGAGCCTGATCGGTCAGCTTTTTGTTTCCCTTTCTGTCCAGTAATACGGCGTTCAAGTACATTTAATTCAACAGCTAATTTTTGTAATTCGCAATTGCCATTGCGTTCACAGTATAAACAATCGTCAGGATGATTAGAAAGTAATAGTTCTACAATGGTTTTTCTGGCTTTAATAACCTTAGGCGAATGGGTTTTAATACGCATCCATTCTTCAACAGGCTGGGCACAAGAAGGCACTAAATTATCTTGACCTTCTACTTCTACCACGCAAATCCGACAAGCACCTGTTGGTACTAATTCTTCCATATAGCACAAAGTAGGCACTTTTATACCATTACGACTAAGTGCCGACAATATGGTTTCGCCTTTTTTGGCTTTGATGATTTTGTTATTTACTTCTATATCGAAAATCATAATTTTGCATTGAATTGGTTAAAAATCATTTAATAAATATCGCACTAAATTTGCAAGTTTCAAAACAAATTCCGCAACCTGTACATTTAGATTCTACAATAAAGTGTGGATATTTTATTGTTCCAATGATAGCATTTTCAGGGCATTTACGCATACAAGCATTGCAGCCTGTACATTTATCAACTTCAATAAAGAAAGTACGAAGTTCTTTGCAAACACCTGCTTTGCACTTTCTATCAAAGATATGTTCTTCATATTCATCTCTGAACCATTTAAGGGAACTAAGGAAAGTATTGGCAGCAGTTTTCCCTAAACCACACAAAGAAGTATCTTTTATCACTTCTGCAATGCTTTCTAACTGCATTACACCTTTAAATCGTTCTAAAGTTTGATGAGAAGCTTCATCTTTTGGAATTTTTGTAATTTTTTCAAGAATTTCGAGCATACGTTGAGTTCCTTCTCTGCATGGAATACACTTTCCACAGCTTTCATGTTGTATAAAATTAATATAGAATTTAGTAATATCAACAATGCAAGTCTCTTCATCCATCACAACAATGCTCCCTGAACCCATAATAGCATCTATGCTTTTCAAGTCTTCATAATCAGCTGAAATGTTCAGATTTTCTTTTACCAAACAAGTTCCAGCGGGTCCACCTAATTGAATAGCTTTAAATTGCCTATTTTTCTTTACGTCACCACCAATTTTGAAAATAATATCTTCAAAACTTTTACCCATTTCCACTTCGATAATTCCATTAAATGTAATTTTTCCAGAAAGTGTGAAGACTTTGGTTCCTTTACTTGTTTTTGTGCCAATAGAATTAAACCAAAGTGGACCATTTAATATAATTTGAGGAATATTGCACAAGGTTTCAACATTATTGATGACAGTAGGTTTGCCAAATAATCCCCTTTCTGTAGGATAAGGTGGACGATAACGAGGCATTCCTCGTTTGCCTTCCATACTATTTAACATAGCTGTTTCTTCTCCACAAACAAAAGCACCAGGTCCTTTTTTAATAAAAATTTCAAGGTTAAAACCACTATCAAATATGTTTTCACCTAATAAGCCATAAATTTTTGCTTGATCAATAGCTTTTTTTAAACGTTCAATAGCTAATTTATTATCAGCTCTTATATAAATATAAGCTTTACTTGCAGCTATTCCATAAGCTGCAATAGCCATTCCTTCAATAAGTTTATGTGGATTACTTTCGATGATTGACTTTTCCATAAACGCTCCTGGATCGCTTTCATTGGCATTGCAAACCAAATAACGTTGATCCGCAGCATTATCATGAGCTATTTTCCATTTTTTACCAGTTGGAAAACCAGAACCACCTCTTCCTCTAAGCTCACTCTTTTCTATTATTTTGCAAACCTCATTTGAAGTATAATTATAAATAGTTTTTGTGAAAGCTCTATAACCTCCATGAGCAATAAATACCTCAATATCTTCGGGGTCAATAATCCCATTAAGCTCTAATACAATTCTTTTTTGCCCTGCAAAGAAATCAACTTCATCTAAAAAATTTACATTTTCCCAAACTTGCAAATTCTTTTGTCGATATTGTCCTAATACATTTTCATTTACAATGGTATTATTAAAAACAGCATCTAATATTGATGCTACATTTTCTGCATCCATTCTTTTGAAAGAAACCCTTGTCATACCAGGTAATTGAACGTCCATAATTGGTTCTAAAGCACATAAACCAATACATCCAACTTTAATAACTTCAGCAGAAATTTCTTTTTCTGCAATGTATGCATGAATTTCATCTATTGTTTTTTGAACTCCGGCAACATAACCACAAGATGAAGCCCCAACATAAATAATTGGTTTAGTTGTTTTTTCACGTTTTAAGGTTTTTATTTGTTCCTCAACTTCTTTACTAAAATTAAGCGTTTCGTTTAAAAGAACTTTCTCTTTTAGAAATTGAATATTATTTTCCATGTTTAGCAGAATTAGCCATCAATTTTTTTTAAATTCTCAAGAATATTTTTCACATCTATTGGCTTAACAGAAGAATAATATTCTCCATTTATTGAAATCACCGAAGAAAGCCCACATGCCCCCATACACGGAACATATTCAATACTAAACAAGCCATCACGAGTACATTGCCCATGCTGTATTTTTAGTAATTTTTCAAACTCTTTTCGTAAATTTGATGTATCAGAAAGATGACAAGCCGTTCCATTACAAACTCTTATATGAAACTTACCTTGTGGTGAAAATTTGAAGTAATCGTAAAAAGAAGCAATCCCATATATTTTAGCAGAAGTTATTTTAAAACAACTACTTATCTTAATAATGGCTTCTTCCGATAAAAAACCTTCAACTTCCTGAATCTCTTGTAAAACATCTAACAATTCACTTCTTCCCGTATTGTTTTGTTTTTCAATGATTTCGTCTATATTACTCATCATGTCAAATGATTTTATAAATTTTCATACAAAAATAACAGAAGTTTTTTAAATAACAATATTAATTGTTATAAAAATAACACTGTTATTGAAATAACAAAATAAAAAAATATTCATTTATTGGAATACAATTTAAATAATATTGAAAATTAAGCCTTTAAACAAACTTAATTGATTAATTATTTCATTATTTATTTATATCAAATTTTATATAAAAATATCAATAAAAAAAATTGTTTGATTTACCATTAGAGGGTTTCGATAAATAAACTATATTCTTTAAAAAGTAAATTTATAAGAAAAAACGAAATTTTTATACATTTTGCTTTTATTTATATTACATTTGTTAAACTTTTAAACAAAACAATTAACAAAATTATTAATTAATACGGAGGAATCATTATGAAAATTTCAAAATTACTTTTTATTTTTATTTTTACAACTTGTTTTTCTAACACTTACAGTCAATCAACGATATTTAAAATCAATGATTTTACTGTTTATCAAAAGATTCACAAAAAAATTGCTATCATCCCCATTGATATTACAGTGGACTCAAAAAGTATGCCTCGTGATTTAACGGTTTCCGATTTGAATAAATTACATGAAGGTGAATCAATGTTTTTACAAGATTACTTTTTTGCTGTAAATTTAAATGAAAATCAAAACGAAAAACTTTCAGTTGAAATACAAGATGTTAGAAAAACCAACAATTTATTAGAAAAGAACAATGTTAATTTTTTCAACATTTCAAAAATCAGCAAAGAAGACTTAGCAAAATTCTGCGAAGTTGATGCTTTAGTTGTAGTTTTTTTCTATAAATCAAATCAGATTGTAAACGAAAAACCAAGGAATACCCTTGATTCAAGAGTAGCTATTTTTGATAAAAACGGGAAACTTCTTTGGGAATATTATGATACGATTTTTGCAAGTAGCGATAAAAATGCACTATATCTCGAAAAATTTATTTTAGAAAAAGCCGCAAAAAAATTGCCATATCGAGACGAAATTAAGGAAGTTAAAATAAAATAAGTCTTTTCAAGATAGTTTCATAAAGTTCAATTTAAGGCAAAATTAAATATTGATAATTTTGCCTTAAATTCTTATTTAACAGTAAAAGCAATTAATAAATTATAAAAAAATTTAATTGATGAAAAAAACAATAATATCTGAGTTTTTTACTATAAAGTTGAAAACTAAACCTATTTTTTTAGCAAGTTTGTTTGTGTCAATTTTCTTATTTGCGTGTGTTAAGGAAGGTGATTTTGAGTTTGACAAACTTGCAAGTAACCAGTTTAATCCTTCAATTGCAGCTCCTTTTGTTAGTTCGAGGCTAACTTTGAAGGACATTATTAAAGATACTTCGGGGATTATTCAAGTTAACTCATCAGATAATTCTTTAAAATTAGTTTATACTACTAAAAAATTGGTTTCCGTAATGGCTAAGGATTTATTTAAAATTCCAAATCAGGGACAAATAGACAACCCAAGCATAAACATTACAGCTCCTACTGGTGATTCCTCATACACTTCTTTTGTAAAACATTATTCTTTTAAGCTACCTGCTACACCACCAGGACAGAGAATTGATAGCGTTTTTATAAAAACTGCAACTTTAAAAATTCATTTAAATACTTACATTAATCATAAAGGAAAACTTAAATTAACCATTCCAAATATTAAGTATCCAAATGGACAGAGTTTTCATTTTGAAATCCAAACTAATTATGATGGAACACAACCTCTTCCATATAATGTTCCAATCCCTCCCATTGATTTGTCGGGCTGTAAAATTATATTTAATCAAACGCCTTTACCAAATGAAATTGAATTTGATTATGAACAATGGGTTTATAAAAATCCGGTATTTCCATATTCAAACCCATATACTATGGAATTTAATGATAGTATAGTAGATATAAAATATGACAAATTATTTGGATACATTGGACAACAAGTATTTCCATTAACTGATACATTAAATTTAGATATTTTCAACAATCAATTAGCAGGACAATTTGAATTTGATAATATAACTGTTGGGATAACAACCATTAATTCTTATGGATTACCCATTGAAGCTAAGGTTAATTCATTTCAAGCTCAAAATGGAAGTACAATTTATCCCATCACTGATTTCCCAAGTACAAATCCATTTAACATCGCCTATCCAACTAATGTAGGGGATACAACTGTTACAAATATTAATAATCAACCTAGTAATGACTTAGCAAATGCAATCAACCATTCTCCAAAGACAATTATTTATAATGTTACAGGAAAAGCAAATCCTACCAATAATACTGCTATTCCGAATTTTGTAATAGATACCAGTAATTTTTCAGTTTCTGTAAATATTGACCTTCCACTTCAAGGAAAAGTAGGTGGTTTTGTATTGCAAGATACTTTGGATTTTGATTTAAAGAATATTAAAGATTTAGAGGAAATTACTTTTAGAATAAATACATGGAATGCTTTTCCATTAAGTGCTAAGGTTCAGGTATATTTTACTAATACATCTTATGGGATTCTTGATTCATTGGTTACAAACGGGCAAGAAATTATTAGTGCTGGAGTTATCAATTCTTTATCACACATGGTTACAGCTCCTACTTTCAGATTTAACGATTTTACTATGATAAAAAGCCGATTGTTAAAGATTGAAAATGCTAAAAAAATACTTGTTCGAGCAAGTTTATCCTCACCCAATTATCCTACTCAGACAGTTAAAATTTCCAACAACGATTATCTTGATGTAAAGTTGGGTATGAAGGTTAAAATTAATGCAAGTACTAAATAATAGGAGGGTTTTGTATGAAAAAGATAATATTTATACTTATTGCTGTGTTTTTTGCTTTACAATTAATGCAAAAAACTGTAAATGCTCAGGATGGGAATACAATCTATTTTATGAATAATATTCCTCAATCTAACTATTCAAATCCTGCCTCATTACCTAATTGCAAGTTTTATTTGGGGGTTCCGGCAATGTCATCATTTGGTTTTAATTTTGAGAATGGTAGCTTTTCATATAATGACATTTTTAGCCGCAGAAAGCTCAATCCACCTTACGATTCTTTATATATTGATAAAGATAAAATGTTGGGAGCATTATCGGATAACAATAAATTATCTTATGATATCTCAGAACAATTATTTGCAATGGGTTTTAGAGTAAGGCGCAATTATTTTACTTTAAGTGCTGCAACTAAAATTTCTACTAATTTTAATTATACTAAAGATTTCATGACTTTCATATTGAAAGGGAATGAACCATTTATTGGGAAAACGGCTAATTTAAGTGACTCTAAATTAGGATTGAATGCTTATACAGAAATAGCTTTGGGCTTTTCAAGAGAAATAAATAAAAAATTAACATTGGGTGTACGTTTTAAGTATTTAATCGGAATAGTAAATATTTACACAGAAAGATCTAATATTCTTTTAACCACTGATGCCGGAAATTATACACTTACTGCTTCTTCTGATTTTTTAATCTACTCTTCTTCACCCTTTGATAGTTTGCAAAGTATTGACAAACAAATCAAAAAACTTAAACCTTCAAATATTAATGATAATACTGGTTATGCTTTTGATTTTGGTGGAGAATATCGCTTAAACAAAAGATGGACTTTTGGATTGAGTATTATCGATTTAGGTTCAATAAATTGGAAATCTAACGTAAAAGAATACAGAAGTAAAAATCCAAATAAACAATTTGTGTTTAATGGAATTGATATCAATGAAGCATTTCCTGGCGGAAAGTTAGACAGCACCGTTTTTAATAATTTAATTGATTCATTAAAAGAAACTGTTGGTATTGATGAGTATAATGGCACTTCCTACAGGGCACCTCTTAAAACCAAACTATTCACAAGCGTAGCTTTTTCGCTTTCACCAAATGACAGATTTGGATTATTAATGCGTAACGATTTCGCCAACAAATCAGTAAATACATTGATAAGTGTTTCTTATAACCGAAATATTGGTAAATGGTTTGCAATTACACTTAGCAACACATTTGTTTCAGGTAATATTTTTAATCCCGGAGCTGGTTTTAACCTTAATATTGGGTTTATGCAATTTTATATGATTGGCGACCACTTTTCTTCTTTGTATGCTGCTGATATGAAAAATTTTGGGATGCATTTCGGAATGAATATTTTGTTTGGAAAGACCAAACAAGGCTATCGTTATGAAAAACAAAAAAACACAGTAATTGAAGAAGAAGAAAAAAGTTCGAGGTACAAAAAGCTTTTGCCTATTGTTCCATTAGTTGAAGATTCTATGTTATTAAAAGATACCAATATTGTTAAGTTAATTGACTCAAGTAAGTTAAAACCTATTATTGATACAAGCATTAGAATACCCATTGTTGATTCACTAACTTTACCTAATATTGACACTATTAAAACAATTCCAGTTGATACAGTGAAAAATGTGGTGATTCCTCCAATTGAGAACTTACCTTCAGTTACCGATACTACTCAAACTTCGATATCACCTGTTGAAAAAATTACAGAAGTTGATAATAAAACTAAACCCAAAAATACCAAGAAAGATGCTACTGTAAAACCAAAAACTTCAGTTATAGCTCCAAAATCGACTGTAGTAAAACCCAAAACAAAAGTAGTAAAGCCGAAAAAGTAAATAAAATAAAAGAGGCTGTCTAAAAAGTAGACAGCCTCTTTTTTATATGATTTAAGGTAGTATTGTAAAAAGCAGTAGGTGTTTTATTATTTTACAACTGAAAATTTCCCATTATCTAAAGTTTGTCCTTTCATATCAAGTATCTGATAGAAATACATTCCATTTGAATAATCAGAAACATTTATTGTGTTTTTGCGTGTATTAAGTAACTTATTTGTCATTAACTTGCTGTTTGAATCAAAAATAACTAACACAGTGTTTTGTTGAACTCCATTGAAATTGATAACATCTGAAGCCGGGTTTGGAAAAACTTCAACTTTAATATGGTTTTGAGTAGTTTCGTTAATTCCTGTTCCGATTCCTTCACTTTTAAGATAATTAGCCTGTGTTACTTTTCCATCTGGATCTACTTCAAGATTTGCTAAAACATTTTTGTGAGTGTTTGAAAACCATAAATAATTTATTGTGGTATCTTTACTTGGAGTACCTGTAGGCACCCAAACACCTGATGCATGAGCTGAACCTGTTATTGTAGCTATTGCATAATTTTTTTGACGTAAACAAGAAACGTTTGAATATATCGGAGTTGTAACAGTTCCCCAGCCATCAACCAAAGTTGTATAATTCACTGCAAATTTCATTTTAATTGAATCAATTGGTGGTTGAGGATATGCAAATTTCATTTCAAAATTGTAAGTTCCGCTATAAGTAGTCTGGTAAGTAGATGGTATTTGTGTGTATTTATAGGGAGGGGTAAATACAGCTGCTTGTGTACCAAAACCACTACCTCCATCGCCATAAAACCCCATCATTTCAAAAGCAGTACTGCTTAATTTTACAAATAAATTATCCCCACTAGATGATTGATTAACTAATGTTGAAGTAGGAAAATATGATACACCACTCACCGAAGCGGGATTTGCCCAGTATGAAGTATCAATATAACTATTTCCAATATTTGCTAAATTCCAGGTTTGATTTGTTCCTGAATTTCCAACAGGAACAGCAGCACAAAGTGTATCAACAACTTCCACAAAATAGGTACCAGTGACTGGAAAATCATTTTGTGTAATTGTAATTTGTGCATTTGCAAAATAAGTGACAAATAAAAATACGATAAAAAGAAAGTTGATTTTTTTCATAATTTTTTATTTTTAATGAATATTGAATGAATTATTCACAAAAATACAACTTTTAAAATATACTTTGTATAATTTGGAAAAATATATTCATTCTATTTATACTTAATATTAAATATCATTCTGAATTTCATTATTCAAAGCAAAGAGGACGTTGCATGCAACGTCCTCTTATTAATTATATTCAAATGAGTTTTACATTAATTCCCTATTTCGCTTTATCTTGTGCTGCTTTAATTATTTGATCGCCCTGTGTTTTAGCTTTTGCTACCAAATCATTTGCCTTTTGGTCTGCTTCAGTATTCAGCTTATTGGCTTTGTTTACAGCCTCATTGTGTAGTTTTTCAGCAGCTTTTTTTGCTGCTATCTTTGCAATAGGATTGGATGCTCCATCTACTACTTTTTTTGCTTGTGCATCAGCTTCGGCTACCATTTTATCACCTGCTTTCTTAGCTTCGGCTCTTAGGGCATCGCCTTGTTTTTGTGCTTCGGCTACCAATTGGTCGGCTTTCTTTTGGGCTTCGGCAATAGCTTTGCTAGCTTCTTCCTTGGCTTTGTTGGTCAATTCTTCTTTTTTCTTATCAAACTCTTCTTTGGCTTTGTCTTTTAAATCGTTTACTGCATTATCTTTGGCATCTTTCATGCCTGTTTTGATAACAGGTTTTTTGAAGGTGCCACCAATTCTAACATCAAATTTAATAATGTCTGCAAGTTTAACACCTACGCCTTTATCATTTGCTTTTCCTGCTATTCCTTCCAATAAACTATTTGCTGCACCTCCAATATCTTTGCGAGGGATTTCCATTTTCATTAAGTAATCAATTGTTTCATCAAATCCTGTCGAGCCGGAAACTTTGGCTTTGGCATTGTCAATTTTTATATCAAATGGACTTGTAATTACTTTGCCATCGGCAATTAAGAATGCAATGTTTAATTTATCAAGACTTAATTTCTTTAATTTTTCATATTTTATTGCATCGGCCAATTTATTCAAGCTTTCTGAGTTTTCAATCACAAGTTTGGATGTAGAAAGATTACCTCCGCCTTTCATGCTATTTGTTACCGGGCCCATTGTTTTATCGAGCAAAGTATTTACCTTAAATTTTGTAGAGAAACTACCACTTGCTTTCTCTGCAATTGGAGCCATTTTCCCCATTGTAGCAAAGGTTTTCATGGATTTTTGTATGTCGAAGTTACTAATATCCAGCGAAAAATCGGCTTCGGGTTTATCGGCAACTTTAGTTGTGTAATAACCTGTAACTATCATTTTGCCATTCAGCATATTCATGCTTAAGTTTTTCATGGCTACTTTTTCATCTTTAACTTCGATTACTCCATTTACTTTTTCCATTTCCATCTTATCATAAATAAGCTTAGCGAAATCGGCATTCATATAAAAATCGATGTTAGCCGGCACTTTAAATACCGACATTGGTTGAGCAGCCTCTTTTGCAGCTGGTTTTGCGGTGCTGTCTTTGGGTGCCATTGCCATTAAATCGTTGAGATTAAAATAAGTTGATTTGGTATCCAATCTTCCTTTGATGGTTTCGCCTTTGAGCCAATATGCAATGTAGTTTTCGATTTTACCTTTGGCAGAGAAATCGTTTTTGCCAATAAACATATCAAACTGTGCCAACTCAAGAAACTGAGGGGTGAAATTTAAACGTGCCGATTTGATATCAATACTTTGTGCAAAATCTTTGCTTTTGTAGTTCATGTTTTGAAGATCCAAATACCCTTGGGCAACAAACTCATTGTATTTTTCTTTTTTGATGGCCGACATTTTTCCTTTCATCGTAATATCAGCTTTAAAGCTGCCTGTCATATCTTGTCCTTCAGGCATAGGATACACTTGCTTGAGGCTTGCCATATCCAAGGCTCCTTTAATGTTCATGTTGACAGCAGGGTCAGAAATAGGTGTGCTTAAGAATAATCTCATGTCGAGAGGATTTCCGGCCAACTCGATGTGGAAGCTGGAAATATCGATGGTGGTATTATCGGCTGAACCGCCTTTGCTATTGATTTTGCAAACAATATTTACGTTGTTTACTTCTTTTGGTAAGCTTGGGTATTTGAACATTCCGTTTATTACCTGAAAATTCAATGCGAAAGCAGGCAATTGGGTCATGTCTTTGTAAATGCCTTTGAAAAAGCCATCAAAAACCAGTTTGCCACTTGTTTTGATATTATCAAAATCTTTGGCATATAAAGCCGGTACCATAGATAGTATATTTTTGAAATCGGTTTTATCGGTTTTTAACTTGATATCCATATCGTAACCGCCTTCTTTAAGCATGGTAAAAAATCCTTCAAATTGAAAAAACAATTGGTTCAAACGTGAAGTATTTTCTTCAAAAGTAAACTTCATATTTTTCATATCCATACCCAGATTGAGCTTAATATCTGCATCTGATTTACTTAGGTATCTAACACCACCATAATCTACATCTAAATGTTTGATAGTGGTGGTGGTTTTTAAGGTAGTAAGGTCGGCTGTCATATCGCCTTTGGAGGTATGATTCATTCCATCTATCATCATATAAAAGCCCATGCTTGCATCATCATATACAATGTGGGCATTGTTGAATTGTATTTTCTGGAAAGCCATTTTGAATTTTGAAGGTTCGGCTGGAGTTTCGGCTGGCTTGGTGGTGTCGGTTGGTTTTACAATGTCCCAGTTCACTTTCCCGTTTTTTAATCCTTTGAGTAATAAACGGGCATCGTTGGCTTCAATTTTATTTATTTTGTATTCGGAACCTTTGAAAACACTCATCAAATCGATGGTAATATATAATTGGGGAATAGAGGCTAATGTGTCGCCTTTAAATTCATCCACACCTACTACGCTTAATCCGTCTAAGCTCATTGAGAAGTTAGGAAAACTTCTGAATAATGATAGGCCGAAGTCGTTGAAATCAATTTTGGCGTTGAGATTTTTATTGGTTTCTTCTTTTACTTTTTTAACGATAGTGCCTTTGAATGCAAAGGGTAACACTATTAATAATAAGAGAATAACTCCAAGTATTATTCCTGTAATTTTTAATGCTTTTTTCATGATGATTTTTTTATAATAAATAATTGACTTTTATTTAAGCTTAACAAAATTAATAATAATAAACTATTGATGGGTAATTTAAATAAGTAAATTTTGATTTTTATATAAGTAGTTAGAATAAATTATTGTGATATTTAAACTAAAATATTGAATCTTCTGATTTGCTTTTTTTGAACGCAGATAACGCTGATCCCTGACGGGAAACACGGATTTAAACTGATTATAATCAACAAATCATATATATAAATCTGTGATTATCCGTGTTTACGGAACGTATCCGTTTTATCTGCGTTCTAAATTTTTAATACATAATTTCTAAAAAAATTTAATAGACGCATAGTAAGTTTTTACTACTTATATGTGAAGTTTATATAATTGTAGTTTAAATTAATTTAATCGTATGAACTTATAAGTAATTGTTCCTGTTTGGTCTTCAGGAGCAGCGGCATCAGGACTAAAACGTGCACGCATTGCAGCGTTTTCAGCCTGTTTCCACAAAGCACGATCAGAAGTAGTTGTTCCTCTTTGTCCAGCTTCAACACGTGTAACTTCACCATTGTTATTAACCCATATTTTTACTACCACAGTTCCTTGTTCTTTTGAATCATAGTTAGGTTTTGGTAAAGATTTTGAACTACGACCTTTAAGTGAAAATGAAGGTCCTCCTCCACTACCAGGTGTTCCTATATGATTGGTAGCATTGGGATTTCCAAAAGGATTTCCTTGGTCTCCGGGTTTTCCTGTATTTCCTTCACTACCTCCATTGATGCCATTCTTTTTAGTATTGAAAAGTGATAATGGATTGATTTTAATTACTTCTTTTACCTCTTCGGTTTGTTTGTTAACAGTAGTAATTTTATCCTTTTTCTTTTCGTTCAGCTTAATGGCTTCTTCAGTATTTTGACTTGAAACTTGTTCCTGATTGGATTTAGTTTGTTCGGTTGGCATAGCAGCTTGATTTTCTGTAAGTTGATCGGGCTGAATTGACCCCATTCCATCCTCACTATTACCTAAATTTACCTCAACACCTTGTTCTTCTGGCAATGGAAGAGGAGTTGTAAATCCGAAGAAAATAAAAATTAGTAATAACAGAACATGAAAGCTCACTGTTCCAATTATTCCAAATAATCTGTTTTTATCTTCATCCATCTTATTGTTCTTTTGGTGAAGTAGCTAATATAACCTTATGCTTAGTTTGATATTTGTTGTTGATATCATTAATAGCATCTATTACATTTACAATGTATTGAACAGGTACAGTTTTGTCTGATCTTAAAACTACTGATGATTCTGATTGACCTGCAAGTCTTTTTTCTAAGGCATTTTCCAACATTGCTTGGCTTGAAGGAATTTCTTCAACAAAAAACTGATATTGATCGTTGATATAAACAGTAACACTTTGCTTAGCCATTGTTTTGCTAGTGCTATTAGGAAGCAATAATTTCACCGCATTTGGACTAACCAATGTAGAAGTAATCATAAAAAAAATAAGCAATAGAAAAACCAAGTCGGACATAGAAGCCATACTAAATTCTGCACTGCGTTTATTTCGAGTTTTTATTGACATGTGTATGTTTTATTAAATCATGAAGCAAATTAAAGTTAAATAAGCACATTTTGAAATCTAAACTTTTTTGTGCTTTTTTGAACTCATTAGTTTGAAGGTTCGTGAAGTAAATCCATAAATTCCGTAGCTCTGGCTTCAAGTGAGAAAACTAATTTTTCGATTCTTGCTACCAAAATATTGTAACATATATAAGCAATAATACCAACAATTAAACCTGCAACTGTAGTTACCATGGCTTCATAAATACCATTAGAAAGCAACTGAATGTCGATATTATTACCTGCTTTCGACATATCATAAAAAGCTTTTACCATACCCGTAACAGTGCCTAAAAATCCAAGCATAGGTGCTGCACCAGCTGCTGTGGACAACCATGTTATGTTCTTTTCTAAACGAGACACTTCAAGTTTTCCAACGTTTTCAATAGCAGCATTTATATCGTTGAGTGGTTTACCAATACGGGACAAGCCTTTTTCTATCATACGAGCAATGGGTGAATTGTTGTTTTTACATAATGCAAAAGCAGAATCTAAACGATCGCTATGGATAAAATCTCTAATATTGTTCATGAAATTAACATCTTCTTTCGAAGCCTTATTTATGGCAATGTATCTTTCTATAAAAATATAAACAGCTATAATTGATAAAGCTACAATAGGTATCATAATCCAACCACCCTTAAGAGCTAAATTAATTATAGATAGCGTTTCTTCTGTTTTTGGAGGCACTACTGGAGTAGAAACCTGATTAACCACTTGATTTGCAACCTGATTAATGGTATCTGCCACTGCAGCAGAAGTCTGTGTAATTTGCAAAAGTATTCCTGTCATTTTTTTACTATTTTAATTTATAAAAGTACATGAAAAACCCGAATGAGGTATGATATACTCTTTGTTTTTGCTAACAGTTATTTGTTAATAATATAACGAAAACTATATGTAATTATTGTCTAGCCTTTGCCTATTAAATAATATGTTTATTTTTTCTAATAAAATCTATGCTTTACAAACATAGATTTTCTACTTTCCAATTCAAAATCTTTATCGTATTTTTGAAGTCTGAAAAGGAGAGCAAAAATTTGAAGAATATTTTAGACGAATTGAATGAGGCTCAACGCAAAGCCGTTGAAATTACCGAAGGACCCATCATGATAATTGCCGGAGCTGGTTCCGGAAAAACACGCGCACTTACCTATCGCATTGCTTATCTATTGAGCAAAGGCGTTGACCCTTTCAATATCCTGGCACTAACCTTTACCAATAAGGCTGCTAAAGAGATGAAAGAACGTGTACACCAATTGGTAGGCAATTCTGATGCCCGCAATGTGTGGATGGGAACTTTTCACTCTATTTTTGCCCGGATGCTACGTTTTGAAGCTGAAAAACTAGGTTATCCCTCCAATTTTACCATTTACGACACCGATGATACCAAGAGTCTGATAAAAAGCATAATAAAAGAACAGAATCTAGATCCCAAACAATATGTTCCTAATTATGTGTTGCACCGTATTTCTTCAGCAAAAAGCAGTCTGCTTTCTGCTACAGATTACAATATGAATGCAGAATTGCTTCAGCAGGATAAGATGGCCAACAAACCTATGATTGGTCAATTGTTTATACTTTACAACCAAAGATTGCGTAAAGCTTCGGCTATGGATTTTGATGATTTACTCTTTAACACAAATGTATTACTCCGCGATTTTCCCGAAGTTTTATATAAATATCAGCAAAAATTCAAATATATATTGGTGGATGAGTACCAGGACACCAATTATGCCCAATATCTGATTGTAAAAAAACTGGCTGCCAACAACGAAAATATTTGTGTAGTTGGCGATGATGCCCAGAGTATTTACGCTTTCCGTGGTGCCAATATTCAGAATATTTTAAACATCAAAAGTGATTATCCCGATTTAAAAACTTTTAAATTAGAACAAAACTATCGCTCCACCAAGAATATTGTAAATGCTGCCAATAGCTTAATTGCTAAAAACAAAGATCAGATTTTTAAAGAAATCTGGACTGATAACGACGAAGGAAATAAAATTAAAATACTGAAAGCAGCCAGTGATAACGAAGAAGGTGCGTTAGTTGCCAATTCTATATTCGAGTTGAAGATGAATCATCAACTGGCCAACAATGCTTTTGCAATACTTTATCGTACCAATGCCCAATCGCGTTCGATGGAAGAAGCTTTACGGAAATTGAATATACCATATCGTATTTATGGTGGCTTATCTTTTTACAAACGCAAGGAAATCAAAGATTTACTGGCTTATTTCCGCCTAGTCATCAATCCTGATGATGAAGAAGCTATGCTTAGAATTATCAATTTCCCAACCCGTGGAATAGGTCAAACAACGATAGATCGCTTGCGCATTGCAGCTGATGAAAACAGCAAAACTATGTGGCAAATCATGGAAGCTTTAGATTATATCAAAATTGATATCAATCAAGGTACAAAAGCTAAAATCAATGATTTTATCGCCAAAATAAAAAGTTACAGTATTTTATTAAAAACTAGAAATGCTTACGAAATGGCAAAACATATTGCCATTACTTCGGGCATTATGAAAGCCCTCAATGATGACGACACTCCCGAAGGCATAAGCCGAATCGAAAATATTGAAGAGTTGCTGAATGCTATTAAGGATTTTTCTGAATCAGAAGCCAATATACTTAATTTTGATGAAGAAACCGGAGAAGCACCCAACAGTATCCGCAGCCTTGAAGAATTTATGATGGATATTGCATTGTTAACTGATGCAGATAACGAAGGCGTAGATGATAACAACAAAGTTTCGCTTATGACCATACATGCCGCTAAGGGATTGGAATTCCCCTATGTATTTGTGGTAGGGATGGAAGAAAATTTATTTCCTTCTATAATGTCTGTTAGTTCTAAAGCCGATCTGGAAGAAGAACGCCGTTTATTTTACGTTGCCATTACCCGTGCAGAGATTAAACTTACACTTTCTTATGCCGAAACCCGATATCGTTGGGGCGATTTAAGCTATGCTGAACCCAGTCGTTTTATTGAAGAAATTGATGCAGCCTATCTTGATTTCCCTCAAAAAAATCCTACACTAAAAAAATTATTTCAGGAAGACAGTTTTACAAAAATTGGATACAAACCAAGTTTACCAATTGATCAAACCAAGTTTAAAAAAATCGCTTCACAAACTAACACTGCTGCAAGCAGCAATTCAACAATTATTGAAGACTTCGACAGCATACAAACTGGCATGGAAGTTGAACACGATCGTTTTGGAAGAGGAAAAATTTTACAAGTTGAAGGCAGTGGCCCAAACAAAAAAGCTACTGTTCATTTCGAAAACATAGGTTCAAAACAACTACTACTTAAATTTGCAAAACTGAGGGTAATCAGCTAACAAAATTTATACTCCCAAAAAAAATACTAATTATATAACAAATTGTCTAATTATAACAAAAAAGAAGGGTTGTCAAAAAATATGACAACCCTTCTTTTTAAATTTTATTCAATATTATTGAACAACAGTTACTGTTCCGATTTTTTCAAAAGGTTCTTCAAAACCATTATCTATTTTAAGATAATAAATAAATGCACCTGCCTGAACATATTCCCCATTAAAACGGCCATCCCATCCTTGATTAACATCAGTGGTTTCAAACACTAACTGACCCCATCTATTGTATATCGAAAATTGATATGATTTTGTGATTGCAATATCTCCAATAGGTTTAAAAACTGTATTATAACCAGTGGGCATAAATGCATTGGGAACATAAATTACATTACAATTTCTAATATTCTGTTGAATTGAAGTATCTTTAGAGCAAACGATATTGTTTAACGAAGTCTTTACAGTAACTGTATAAATAGTTGAAGTTAATGGTTTCACAGAAATTGAAGGAGTTACCTCTCCAGTATTCCATAAATACGAAGTTCCACCACCAGCTGTAATGGTTGTATAAGTTCCTTTACATATAGTATCCATTTCATTTGAAATAAAAGGAATAGGAAGTGGAATTGTAGTTACATCAACCGATGCAGAGTCAAAACAATTATTATTATCAGTTACCCCGACAGTATAGGTTGTTACAGAATCCGTAGGGCTAACTACGATAGATGAGGTAGTTTCTGTAGTATTCCATGAATAAGAAACCCCACCTTCCGCAGTAAGTGTAGCCTGACTTCCAGCACATATTGTTGTATTGGAAGTTAATTGAATTGTTGGCAAAGGATAAACAGATACCGTAGCAAATGCAGTATCAATACATGTATTAATATCAGTTCCAACAACAGTATAATTTGTTAGTTGTGCAGTAGGGCTCACGATAATAGAATCACCTATTATACCATTACTCCATTCATAAATATGAGCACCATGAGCTATAAGTGTTGTTGCCTTATCGGGGCAAATAGAAGCATTATTAACAGAAACAATAGGTAAAGGATTGACTTTAATAAAAGTATTTACAGAATCTTTACATCCATTAGTTGTACCTACTACTTTATAATTGGTAGTAACAGTTGGCGCTAATTTTAAGGTATTTGTTGTAAAATTTCCTGGTGTCCATAAATAAGAATTAGCTCCTGAGACCTTAATAGTAGCAGTATCTCCAATACAAATAGTATCAGCAATTGGAACTAAATGAGGTTTAGGTTTTACAACAGCTGTTGTTTGAGTTGGTGGGCTAATTTGGGTACCAATCGTAATATTCAGGGTATAGGTGCCTGAATAAGCTGCTGTTGCATTTGGTATTTTGGGGTTTTGCGCATAAGAAGACCAACCATTAGGACCAGACCAAAGGTAAACTGCATTAGGCATATAATTGGCTGTTAGTTTAAGTGTATCTCCTTCGCAAATAGGACCATTATTACTGGTATTTGGAGGAAGAATACCGCAATTTGTAAAACCACTGCCTGCTGTTTGTGAAAAAGAAATATTACAAGGTTGATTAGAATAATTAGTAATCAATAAAATATAATACTCTCCAGCTATTCCATTTGGAATGTAACACCATTCCTGCCAACTTGCATCATAGCTACAATCAATAGTATTTAAAGATGGAAAACCACCACCTGCGCCTGATGCATGATGAGAAGGTAGCGGTGGAGTAGAACCTGTTAATTGAGCAACACAAGGATCTGTATAAGATGCAAAAGGTCCCCAACAAATAAAATCAACATCATGCTGTGGCACTGTGTGTATTTCAAAATTTATATCGCCACTTTGAGCTACCTGCATGTAGTACCATGCTGGATTGGGAGTGCTTCCTAAACAACCATAGTTTGGTCCTGCTTGCCCTGTTCCTGCACTAACGCCAGCAGGAAAAGTAAAAAGACTACTACCTGCACAAAACGGAGTAGCTGAATTACACAAACTCCCTTGAGCATATATTTTCAAAGTAAAGCCTAAAATTATCGCAAGTAAAAATATTTTTTTCATTTTATTACCTATTATTATGATTTAAAATATAGTCATTTTTTTGTTCTAAAGTATAATTATAGTTGGCAGTCTGTGTCATTTTTTTCATATTTGCTATAAAATGACGATAATCTTCTACTGTGTATTTCTTAGGAACAGCTACCAATGCCAATCCTTTATCAATATTATATTCTTTAATTTGAGTATGAAATACATCTTGTTCCATATAATAAAACTTAAAATATACTTTTTCAAATTCAGAAGATAATTGGGTAAGATCTATTTTGAAAAAATTAGTATCTCCAACTGTTTGAGAAACTAAACAAAATGTCCCCCAATAATCAGGTTTTGGTTGTTGTGTAACTTCTTGAGCTTTAAGATTAGTAATTGCAACAACAGCAAATAAAAAAGCAAATATTATAAGTTTTTTCATGGTATATATTAATGGTTTTTAATTTTATTTAATATAGTTTACAAAAGTATGACAAATAATAACGCAAAATGGTTGCCCAATGCGTTAAAATTTGAGTAATTTATTGTTTAAGGACTTATTATCATGCTAAATCTGCTCTAAATATTTAGTTTTGAATTATCAAAATTGAAAATAGATAAGACTATTAAGTTAACCAATAATATTAAACTCTTCTTCTAAGAAGTCTTTCAATTGTGAAGGTTGAATATCAAGGGTAAGTTCGCCTTTTTTGCAATAAGAAATTTTACCAGTTTGCTCAGAAACCACAATAGCAATGGCATCCGATTGTTCTGTAATTCCCATTGCAGAACGATGCCTTAAGCCTAAATCGTGTGATATATTTCGGTTTCCAGAAACAGGTAAAATGCATCTGGCAGCTCGTATTCTATTGTTAACAATAACAACAGCTCCATCATGCAAAGGACTGTTTTTAAAAAAAATATTTTCTAATAATTGTCTTGAAATATTGGCTTCAATAATTTCACCAGTATTTACAAAAGTGGGGAGTTCATTTTTTTTTGCAACAACCAATAAAGCACCGGTTTTTGAATGCGACATTTTTTGACAAGCTTGTATAATAGGGTCGATACTCAAATTATTATCGTTCGAAATATCTACTCGCCAAAATAAAAATCGCTTGGGTTTTTTGCTGATAAAACCAGGTGTGCCTAACAATAGTAAAAACCTTCTTATTTCTGGTTGAAAAACAACTATCAATGCTATAACTCCCACGCTGATAAATTGCCCTAATATTTCTGCAAGCAATTCCATTTCAAGTGCTCTCACCAATTTCCACATCAAATATATAGAAATGATTCCAATAAAAATATTGATGGCTGCAGTACCTTTGATAAGCTTGTACATTTCATAAAAAAGATAAGCAACCAATACGATATCAATAACATCAAGGATTCTTAATTTGGGTAGATGAACGATAAATAATTCTAACATAAAAATACTTTTTTACAATTGCAACTAATATTAAAACTTAATTTTAACTGTATAAATAAACTTCGAATTACAGAGTTGACCCTTGTGTAATGCAGCTATCCATTTATTTTTATAATTCGACAGCATTTTTTGGGCAGCTAGTTTATCAAATCCATAATTTAATCCATTTGCTATTTTCCCTATATCAACTTTCCCATTTTCACTAATCAAGATAACAAAACTCACTTCTATCTCTTTGCCCTTTAAAAGTTTAAAATTTTCTGGGTATTTTCTTTCAATATAATCAGACACTTTATTCCAATAGTTTTGTGCATACATCACAAAGTCATCCCATCCATTTTTAGGATGGGCATTCAAAACTTCTTTTGTATAGAAATATTGTTTCCCAGATACATCAAAACTTATCCCTTTTTTCAATTTTCCTTTATTATACCATTCAGTGAAAAAAGGTTTTCCATCTTTGTAAAAGCCAATCCAAATACTATCTTTTTTGTCATTCGTGTACTTTCCTTTTCCTGAAATATCATTTTCAATAGGATAATGGATAATACTCGTTTTAAAATAAGTAGTCCCATTTTGATCCTCCAAATTATTAAAATCGGTAGCATCTTTGGTGCTAAAACTCCAATAATCCTCATTATAGTCTGCTTTTTCTTCCTGTGAAAAAGCAAAATTGCTGATAAAAATGCTTAAAAAAACTACAGAAATTGTTTTCATGGTTATAAGTTTAAAACAAAGCAAATTTACATTAAAATTTTCTATCAAAACACAAACATCAATAAGAATTGAAATAAATTAGTGAAAACAATTAATTGTATAGGTTGAAATATCCCTTAATTAATAAAAAAAACTATTTTTGCTTCACTAAAAGCTAAATAGTATTGAAAAACTTATTCCGTCGAAAATCCATTGAGATGATACTGCATCATGCTAACATTTCAGCCAAAGAATCATCGGGCATGAAACGCAGTCTTACAGTTAAAGACTTAACTGCAATGGGTATTGCCGCTATTATTGGAGCAGGTATTTTTAGTACTATTGGAACTGCTGCAGTTAACGGAGGCCCTGCAGTTTCCTTATTGTTTATTTTTACAGCAATAGCTTGTGGATTTTCGGCAATGTGTTATGCTCAATTTGCATCAGGCATTCCTATCAGTGGAAGTGCATATACTTATGCTTATGTTAGTTTCGGAGAACTAATTGCCTGGATTATAGGCTGGGACTTAATTATGGAATATGCTGTGGGTAATATTGCTGTTGCCATTTCCTGGTCAGATTATTTTACAGGACTTATGCATGGCATTGGGATGAAAATCCCTGAATACATGAGTACTGATTTTTTGAGTGCTTCAAGAGGTTATCAAAAGGCTTTGGAAAGTTTACAAAATGGAATTCCAATTAATCAATTAAGCAATGGAATACAAGAAGCATACATAGCTTGGCAGAATGCTCCTCAAATATTTGGCATGAGATTTATAGCAGATATTCCTGCTTTTTCAATTGTTGTTTTTATTACTTATTTGGTTTACAAGGGTATTTACGAAACAAAAGTAGCTGGAAATATAATGGTTATTCTTAAATTAGCCATACTAATGTTGGTAATTGGAGTAGGAGCTTTTTATGTTGATCCTGAAAACTGGTCGCCATTTGCTCCTAATGGAGTTGGTGGAGTTTTGAAAGGTGTGGCTGGTGTATTTTTTGCTTATATAGGTTTCGATGCAATATCTACAACTGCCGAAGAATGTAAGAACCCTAAAAAAGATTTGCCACGTGCAATGATTTATGCTCTTGCCATTACAACCGTTTTATACGTATTAATTAGTTTGGTACTCACCGGAATGATAAGTTATACCGAATTAGGTGTAGGCGATCCATTGGCTTACGCTTTTGAGAAATTACATCTCACCCGTTTATCGGGAATAATTGCAGTGAGTGCTATAATTGCCATGGCAAGTGTATTATTGGTGTTTCAGGTAGGGCAACCTCGTATCTGGATGAGTATGAGTCGTGATGGTCTTTTACCAAAACGTTTCTCAAAGTTGCATCGAAAATACAAAACGCCTGCTTTTGCTACTATCATAGCTGGAATTATTGTTGCTATCCCCTCTCTTTTCCTTAACCTTACCGAAGTAACTGACCTAACAAGTATAGGTACATTATTTGCTTTTGTTTTGGTTTCAGGGGGTGTACTGATTATGGATACTAAAAAAGGAGGTAACACACTCCAACAAGGAGGAAGTTATAGAGTACCTTACATTAATAGCAGATATATATTGCCATTAATTTGGATAGTGATTTTGTTTTCATTGTTTTATTTTAATGCTGAAAATATATTTCGTTTTTTTAATTTCAAAGGGGATATTTATCATGTAAATGGATTTTGGTCTGTGTTCAAACACCAAATCCCAATGTACGGATTTATTATAATAGCATCAACAATAACTATTTTAGCTATAATGAAAAGTTTTTCGCTAATCCCTGTATTAGGCTTGCTTTGCAATCTCTATTTAATGACAGAATTAGGAATTACCAATTGGTTGCGTTTTATAATTTGGCTTTGTGTAGGACTTGTTTTATACTTTGCTTATGGTAATAAACATAGTAAGTTAAAGAGTTTATAAAGTTTATAAAGTTACAAGTTATTAAGTTTTAAATTAGAATACAGAAAGAAAATAATTAATACAAACGTTTTATCGGTTAAAAACTTGTTTTTACTTC
>CAZUCB010000009.1:25319-31576 GCA_964618755.1 uncultured Bacteroides sp.
AGAAAGAAAATAATTAATACAAACGTTTTATCGGTTAAAAACTTGTTTTTACTTCTAACTTCTGACTTATTAATTCATAATTCATAATTAAAAAAAATGTCCTGGATTGAAATTACAGCATTAATTGTTTCTGGTTTATTGGTTGGGTTTATTAATACGCTCGCCGGTGGAGGCACTATTATATCTATTTCCTTATTTATGTTTTTAGGTTTGCCGGCAGGTGTGGCAAACGGTACTAACAGAATTGCTGTTATATTACAAACTCTTACCTCAACTGCAAGTTTTAAAAAACAAAAAGTATTAGATACACGTAAAGGTTTATTACTTGGGATTCCTACAATTATTGGTTCTGTTATTGGAGCTGAAATTGCAGTGGATATTGATGAACATGTTTTTGAAAAAGCTATTGGTATTATAATGTTAGTAATGATGGTTTTTATTATTTACAAACCACAACAGTGGCTCAAAGGACAACAACAACTTCTTGAAAAGAAAACTTCGATATTGCAATATTTTATTTTTTTTCTGATCGGACTTTACGGTGGATTTATTCATGTGGGAGTTGGATATTTTATACTAGCAGGACTTGTACTTGGTGCTGGCTACGATTTAGTTAAAGCTAATGCGTTGAAAGTTTTCATCGTTTTATTATATGCACCTTTTACCTTAATTGTTTTTATTTACAACAAGCAGATTAATTATGAATATGGCTTAATTCATGCTATTGGAAATATAATTGGTGCTTATATTGCATCCAAATTTGCTGTAAGTTGGGGTGCTAATTTCGTACGTTGGGTTATTGTTATTATTATTTTAATTTCATCAGCACAACTGTTTGGTTTATTCGATTTCAAGACTTTATTCAAATCTTTTTTATAAAAAATCTTAAAAATATTATATTTTACTTTTAAATCTTGTAAGTTTGCATTATTCTTTTAAAACTATATTCGAAATGAAAAAAATTAATCTTCTTTTAATCACAATGCTGGTTTCAAGCGTTCTTTTTGCTCAAAAAATAGCTATTACAGAAGTACCAGCTCAGGTAATGAGCGATTTTAAAAACAGATTTTCAACAGCAGATAAAACTGTTTGGGAAAAAGATAATACCTTACTAAAAGCTAATTTTATTAATGAGGGTAGCAAAATGGAAATTGCTTATCAGAACAACGCATGGCAACAAACCAAATGGGCAATTGCAATTGAATATGCCCCACAAAAGATTAAAGATTATATCACTCAAAATTACAATGCTTATAAAATTAAAGAATTTAGCTTTCTTGATAAAAATAGCAGTGAAAGACTTTATGAAGTTGTAATTATGAAAAAGAAGAAAACCAATATAACATTAATTTTTGACAGCACAGGAATCTTTCTTCGTAATGCTGATGAAGAAATAAAGAAGGAAGAAGTTAAAGATGTAAAAAAATAAATTCTGATATATTTTATTTGTTTCACATTTTTCTGAAACACTACCATACAAAACCCTAACATAAATGTTGGGGTTTTTGTTTATAAATTGTTCAATTAAAATTCCTTAACAATTAATTGATAATTTAAAATCGAGTAATCAGAACATTCTATTATTCAAAAAACTTTACAAAACTTTACGAACTCTTCTTTTGACAATAAAAGGAAAATGATTAGCTTTGCAGCATCATCCAATTAACATTAATTCTAATGAATAATAATTTTGACCCTAAGCAAAACTACGAAGAATCAAAACATAAAGTCGGTTATGTTTCTCGCAAAGAGGCTACTCAGGAAACCTATAATAGAATTGGCTTTATGTCGGGCTTGGAAGTTCATCAACAACTTTTAACTAAAGAAAAACTGTTTTGCCACTGTCCGGCTGGTGTATTTCAAAAACCAACTGTTTACGATGCTGAAGTTGTTCGTCACATGCGTCCTACTTTAAGTGAATTAGGTGAATACGACGGAACTGCTTTGATGGAATTTAGAACTAGAAAAGAAATTATTTATCGTATTAAAAACGAAACAACTTGTACGTATGATGTGGATGATACTCCTCCTTTTCCAATCAATCGCGAAGCTTTGGGTATTGCCATCGAAATTTCGATGCTATCAAAACTAAGCCTTGTAGGTGAAGTTCATATTACTCGTAAACAATATCTTGACGGAAGTATTCCAGCAGGATTTCAACGTACTGCTATTATTGGTGTAGAGGGAGAGATTCCTTTGAAAAACAAAAAAATTCGCTTAATTCAATTAAGCATTGAAGAAGATTCATGCCGCGAGATTTCAGATATCGGACATACCCGTATCTATCGTACCGATAGATTGGGAATGCCATTGATTGAAACCGTTACTTATCCCGAAATGATGAATCCGGATGAAGTAATGGAAGCTTGTAATTATATTCGCTTCCTCAATCGTTCAACAAATAAAGTGAGAACTGGTATTGGTGCAGGTCGTCAGGATGTAAATGTAAGTTGCAAAGGGGGTACGCGTGTCGAGATAAAAGGTGTGGCTCATACCAAATGGATTCCTGAACTTACTCACAACGAATGTTTCCGCCAATGGTCATTATTGCAAATTCGTGATATTTTATTAAAAAAAATAAAAGATACAGCAGCATGGAAAATGGAGATAAAAGAACTTGATTTCTATGCCCTGCAATTCCCTTGCGATGCTATTAAAACTGCTAAAAATGCAGGACAAAAGATATATGCTGTTAATTTGCCTAACTTTAAAGGCATTTTGTCATATTTTACACAACCCGGCAAAATGTTTGCCAACGAAATTAGTGAACGTTTGAAAGTTATTGCTTGTATCGACATTCCTAACATGACCCATTCTGAAGAAGTGAATGCATTAATTGCTGGGGATGATCAGGGTTATATTCGCAAATTGTTTAAAGCTTGTGATAATGACGCTCAGATAATATTTTGGGGACCCGAAGCAGATATTAAAACTGCCATTGAAACTATTGATGAACGTTGTCGCATGGCTTTTACAGGTGTGCCTCAGGAAACCCGTAAATCTTTTGAAGATGGCACTACTATTTTTGAACGTGTATTGCCTGGTGCCGATCGTATGTATCCCGATACCGATTCAAAACCCATTCCATTGGAAGAATCTTATATCAATGAATTAAAGAAAAATATCCCAACTGAAATAGTAGATCGTTACAACCAATTAAAAACCTGGAATGTACCTGAAGATACTTATACTTATATTTTCAAGAAAAATCTTTTCCCTTTGATTGAAAAAATAGTAAAAGACTTAAAAATTAATCCTGTATTTGTAGGAACATTTTTTGGGCATTTCATTAAGTATGTTGAAGGGCACAACAAAAAAGGACGTGAATTCAAATTTGAAATGATTTATGACTTATTTGTGTATTTGTTGAAAAATAAATACGATTTAAAACTTGCTAAAAAGATGATTCCTATACTTTATGTTCACCCTAAAATGGATATGGAGTCGGTTTTGATTAGCATTAAATTTAAACATATCAGTAAAGAAGATATAGTTAAGCACATTCCTTTTTTAAGAGAGAAATTTGGAAAAATTCGTTTTAATGACAACAAAGAAAACGAAACCAATTGGATAATGGGACAATTGCAACAAATGGCTATTGGCAACATTATTATGAAAGATCTGAAAAAACTTGTTGAAAGCAAATAAGCGCTTATCAAGTTTAATTTAATGACGTTTTATGGATTAGTAACATTATTTCACTATCCTTAAAACGTCTTTTTTATGCTTGTTCATTTGCTTTTGTGGATACTTTTACCAATTTATAGAATAAAATTAAGAAAAAATATTTCATTCTTTCTCTCTATAACAGTATTTAATTATTAGTGCCAATTTTCCCATTTCCACATCCTTCAATCCAATATCTTTACATCCCAAATTTTTCTTACTTTTGCAGCTTCATTCAAAATCATATACCTTTTTACTTATATGGATTACAACTTTAGCGAAATAGAAAAGAAATGGCAAGCCTATTGGAAAGCCAATAAAACATACAAAACCGAAAACAAATCAGAAAAACCAAAATACTATGTATTGGATATGTTTCCTTATCCTTCGGGAGCAGGTTTGCACGTTGGGCATCCGCTGGGTTATATAGCATCTGATATTTATACTCGTTACAAACGACATAAAGGTTTTAACGTATTGCATCCCATGGGATACGATGCATACGGTTTGCCGGCTGAACAATATGCCATACAAACAGGGCAACATCCTGCCATAACTACCGAAAAAAACATTGCCCGTTATCGCGAACAATTAGATAAAATTGGCTTTTCGTTTGATTGGGACCGCGAAGTGAGAACCTGCAATCCTGATTATTACAAATGGACACAGTGGACATTTATTCAATTGTTCAATCACTATTACAATAATAAAACTAACAAAGCCGAAAGCATTGCCGAACTTGTAAAAACATTCGAAAAAGAAGGCAATATCAATATTGATGCAAATTGTAGTGAAACGCCAGTTTTTACAGCCGACGAATGGAAATCAAAGTCGGAAAAACAACAACAAGAAACATTGTTGAATTACCGTTTGGCATATCTTTCGGATACGATGGTAAACTGGTGCCCACAATTGGGAACTGTTTTAGCCAACGATGAAGTGGTGGGTGGTTTATCTGTTAGGGGTGGTTATGCTGTTGAACGCAAATCAATGCGTCAGTGGTCGCTTCGCATATCAGCTTATGCCGAAAGATTATTGCAAGGCTTAGAGAATATTGATTGGAGCGATTCCATCAAAGAAATTCAAAAGAATTGGATAGGAAAATCTGTTGGAGCAGAAGTAAATTTTCACCTCTCCCCAGCCCTCTCCAAAGGAGAGGGAGACCTCACCCCGCCCCTCTCCAAAGGAGAGGGAGTTAAGCCACGTTTTTATACAACAAATCCCTTGGATTGGGCTGCACTGAAAGACAATGCCAAAAGAATGCGTAAAGAACCAACTGAAACCGAAAATATTCTTTGGCAATGTTTAAGAGGAAATCAACTTGGTTTTAAAATCAGAAGGCAACAGGTTGTTAGCAATTATATTGCTGATTTTGTTTGTTTATCAAAGAAACTAATCATTGAAGTAGATGGTAAAATTCATGAGCAACAAAAGGAACAAGACGCTGAACGCACACTAGAACTTGAAAAAATAGGATTTGAAGTTATCCGTTTCACCAATGAAGAAATAATCCATAATATCGATGAAGTTATTGATACTATCAAATCAAAGCTCGAATCTAAAGTCCTCTCCTTTGGAGAGGATTTAGGTGAGGTGATTTGTATCTTCACAACCAGACCTGACACAATTTTCGGTGTCACTTTTATGGTGCTTTGTCCCGAACACGAAATTATTTCTTCTATAACTACTGCCGAACAAAAAGAAGCCGTTGCAAACTACCTTCAATGGACCAAAAACCGTTCGGAGCGTGAACGTCAGACAGAAGTTAATAAAATTACTGGTGTATTCACAGGTGCTTACGCCATTAATCCATTAACAAATCAGGAAATTCCTATCTGGATTTCCGATTATGTATTGGCAGGATATGGAACAGGTGCCATAATGGCAGTTCCTGCTCATGATAGCCGCGATTTTGCTTTTGCGCGACACTTTGGTTTACCTATTCCGCAAGTAATATTGCCTACAGGCGAACAAGCCGAAGATACTGCTAACTGGAAAGAATCGAAAGATTCAAAAGAAGGTACATGCATCAACTCAGGATTTATTACAGGTATGACGGTGAAAGATGGTATCAAAGCTGTGATTGATTTTGTAGAAGAAAAAGGAATCGGCAAGCGAATGATAAATTATCGCTTACGCGATGCAATCTTTAGCCGTCAACGCTATTGGGGCGAACCATTTCCTGTATATTACAAAGATGGTATGCCTTATATGCTGGATGAATCAAAACTTCCATTGGAATTGCCGGCAGTAGATAAATATTTGCCTACCGAAAGTGGTGAACCGCCATTAGCTCGTGCCGAAAACTGGCATACCAAAGAAGGTTATCCGTTGGAATGTAATACCATGCCTGGATTTGCAGGCTCGAGTGCCTATTATTTAAGATACATGGATGCTCACAACGATAAAGAAATATTCTCCAAAGAAGCCAATGCTTACTGGCAGAATGTGGACTTATATATCGGTGGTGCCGAACATGCTACAGGTCATTTAATCTATGCCCGTTTCTGGAATAAATTCCTTTTTGATATGGGCTTGTGTGTAAAAGACGAACCTTTCCAAAAGCTGATTAATCAAGGGATGATACAAGG
>CAZUCB010000009.1:31676-34912 GCA_964618755.1 uncultured Bacteroides sp.
AATGCCGAATTTATATTAGAAAGCGGTAAATATCATTGCGATTGGGGTGTGGAAAAAATGTCGAAATCATTGTACAATGTACAAAACCCTGATGATTTGGTAATACGTTATGGTGCCGATACCTTGCGTATGTACGAAATGTTTTTAGGTCCCTTAGAGCAATCCAAGCCATGGGATACCAAAGGCATCGAAGGTGTATTTCGTTTTATCCGTAAGTTCTGGAAATTATATCATAACGAAAACAATGATTTTTGTGTAACTGACGAAAAAGCAAGCCCACAGGAATTAAAAGTATTGCATCGCACCATTAAAAAGATACAAGATGATATCGAACGCTTCTCGTTCAATACTGCGGTAAGTACCTTTATGATATGTACCAATGATCTCACCGATTTGAAATGCCACAAACGCGAAATACTTCAACCATTGGCGGTATTGATTTCGCCTTATGCACCTCATCTTGCCGAAGAATTGTGGCATATATCAGGCAATAACGAAAGCATTACTTTTGCTGCATTTCCTCAATTGAACGAAGCTTATCTGGTTGAAAATACCTTTAATTATCCTATTTCGTTTAACGGTAAAACCCGTTTTCAAATGGAATTTGCTACCGATATTCCTGTTGCCGAAATTGAAAAAACAGTATTGGCTCATCCCGATGCTCAAAAATGGCTCGAAGGCAAAGCTCCTAAAAAGGTTATTATTGTTCCTAAGAAGATTGTGAATATTGTGATTTAGTTCATAAAGTTCGTAAAGTTTATAAAGTGGTTGGTAATTTATTTGCCACCACTTTTTTTTATACGATTATTGAAAATATAACTGCTATATTTGCATAAGCAATTAAAAATGAAAAAATGAACGAGAATCAAGAATCTATCAATCAGCTTCTTCAAAAGCTAGAAGCTTTGGTGCAAAAACAAAATTTGTTTAATAAAGAGATTTCTGATTTACGGGATGAGATTGTAAAACTAAAAACTATCGAAAAACAGGAAGTCATTGTAAATATGCCTATTGCCGAAAACAACACAGTGACAAAACCAACTATTACTCCACAAACAAAACAAAATTATTATCAATTTCCTAAGAATTCAACAAGACAAAATGCTACTCCAAAAATAAGTATTGATTTTGAAAAATTTATAGGCGAAAACCTGATAAGTAAAATAGGTATAATTATAACAGTTATTGGCGTTGCCATTGGCGCAAAATATTCTATTGACCATCAGCTGATTAGTCCATCAACAAGAATAATATTAGGTTATCTGATGGGTATCGGACTTTTAGGTGTTGGTTTTAAACTGAAGAAAAATTATGAGAATTACAGTGCAGTTTTGGTGAGTGGTGCTATAGCTATAATGTATTTTATCACTTTTGCTGCTTACAGTTTCTACGGCTTAATACCACAACTTATTGCATTTGGGCTAATGGTAATATTTACTATTTTTACGGTTGTTGTTGCTATAAATTACAATAAACAAATTATTGCTCATATAGGGTTGGTAGGTGCTTATGCAGTTCCGTTTTTGCTAAGTGATGGTTCAGGGAAAGTGGCAGTTATGTTTACCTATATGACTATTATTAATATTGGCATCCTAATAATTGCATTAAAAAAATACTGGAAACCGCTTTATTATTCATCCTTTGCTATTAGCTGGATTATCTATTTATCATGGTTTAATACACAATACGCATTTGCCGAGCATTTTAGTTTGGCAATGATCTTTGCAGTCATTTTCTTTGCCACATTTTATGCTATTTTCCTTGTTTACAAACTACTACGCAATGAGAAATATGAAATTTGGGATGTAGCATTACTCTTGTCAAATTCATTTATTTTTTATGGCATAGGATATGCTTTAATGAATGATCAACCTATTTACAAACATTTCCTTGGGTTTTTCACTATATGTAATGCATTTGTTCATTGCATAGTTAGCATTCTAATTTACAAACAAAAACTGGGAGACCGCAACTTATTTTATTTAGTTTCGGGTTTAGTTTTAATTTTCTTAACGATATCTATTCCTATTCAGTTGAATGGTAATTGGGTTACACTTTTATGGGTTGGTGAAGCAGCATTATTGTTCTGGATTGGAAGAACTAAAAATATTCCTTTTTACGAAATACTCTCTTATCCTATAATGTTACTGGCATTTTTTAGTATATTAATAGACTGGTCGACTACTTACCATGATTATAGCATTACTGTAAACAAAATAATTCCAATTTTTAACATCAACTTCCTATCTTCATTATTATTTATTGCATCTTTTGGTTTTATAAATTCATTAAATCAAAACAAGAACTATATTCAAACATTTGAAAATAAGAGTAAGGTTTCTAAATTTGCAAACTTCTTTATACCAGCAATACTATTATTTGTAATCTATTTTTCTTTCCGTTTAGAAATTGCAAACTATTTTGACATATTATATGCAGCCTCCAAAAAATCCACAAACGAAATAATGCAGAATGCATCTGCGGATTTATATAATTCTGAATTGTTGAAATTCAAATCAATATGGTTACTCAATTATTCTTTATTGTTTCTAACCATTCTATCATTTGTAAATATCAAAAAACTTAAAAATACACAACTTGGATTGATTAATATTGCTTTTAACTCTTTAGCAATATTAATCTTTTTGTTTGCCGGACTATACCAGCTAAGTGAACTTCGTGATAGCTATCTGCAACAAAACTCAGGTGAAATTGGAATTATTAATATCGGAATCAGGTATATTTGTTTCGGTTTTTTAACCGCCTTATTTTTTGCAAATTACAAATATATCTATCAGGATTTTATCAGAATAAAATTTTATGTTGCTTTTGATTTTGTACTTTATTCATCAATCATCTGGATTGCAAGCAGCGAACTAATCAATTGGATGGATATTGCACATTCCTCTCAATCGTATAAGCTTGGATTAAGCATACTCTGGGGTGTTTATTCACTTTTAATAATAGTTTTAGGTATCTGGAAAAAGAAAAAACATTTGAGGATTTTTGCCATAGCCTTATTTACAGCTACATTATTGAAACTTTTCTTTTATGATATTTCTTATCTTGATACTATTTCAAAAACTATCGTATTTGTATCATTAGGAGTGCTTTTGTTGATTATTTCTTTCCTTTACAACAAATTTAAGAAAATAATTTCAGAGGAATAACTTAAAAGTAATCACTATTGTCCGATAAATTTTTATCACAGTAATATTATTGGGATTTCTCACTTC
>CAZUCB010000010.1:0-5019 GCA_964618755.1 uncultured Bacteroides sp.
ATAAATACTAAAAATCTTAAACAAACTCGAACACCCAAATTGAGCAATATCGAAACCATTTCTATGAACATAACAGCTGAATATTTGAGTATTGATATTGAATATCTGTTATTTAGCTTTGCAAAGATGCATATTTACAAAGCTTGATTGAAAGAAGAATATATATTATCGGCGTATAATAAAACTATTTGGTTTAATGGAGAATATTAGAATGACCCTATCAAACACTTTTTAACGAATTTGAGGATTGTTTTGCATTTGATTCAATGCATTTAGAAGTTTGTAAAAATTCCAGAACATCAAGAAGTACAATTTATTAAGAAATAATTTCTTTTTTCCAAAAAGGGATATTGTGCTTCTCAAGGTTGGTATTATTAAATGGTTTCTCTAAGATTAACGGATAGTTTAATTGTACACCTCCAAAAAAAAATGGTGTTTATAAAAATATCCAATAATAGGAAAAACAGTTTTTTAAAAAAAGATATTGCTTCTCAAGATTCAGCTTTTTGTATTAATACTTGAATTTTATTATAGTCATAATTTCCAGCTAAATACTTTAAATACTTGATTAGTTTTGAATTTGCAGGGTCAATGCTATTAATAACTTCAAGTAGAAAATCCATATCAGCTTTTGTAATAGCATCTAACATATTATCAAGCATATTTACTGGTAGTTTTCTTAAATTGGCAATAGCGTTCTCATCTGTTTCAGCTTCTTCAAAATCAGATATTTCTATTTTATCTGCTTCATATTTATAGGTTATTCCTAAAATTTTCCCAATTTCTCCAAATAATTCTGATTCACGAAATGGTTTACGAATATAACCTTGCAATCCATATAATTTAGCTTTTTTCTTATCTTCATCAAAAGCACTTGCAGTTAATGCTATAATTGGAGTAGATAAGCCCTTTTCTGTTGATTTTATTTTTTTTGTTGCGTCATATCCATTCATTAATGGCATTCTTAAATCCATTAAAATCAAATCGGGTGAATATTCATTAAATTTATCAATAGCATCCAAACCATTAACAGCTTCAATAGTTTCGAACCCAACTAACTTAAGTAAATTAACTGCAACTTTTAAATTTTCATCTTTATCGTCAACTACCAAAATGCGATATGTTTTTACAGCATTTTCAATACTAATTATATGATTCTTATTATTTATCTCGTTCAGTTTTTGTTTTCCCTTTTTAATTTTTACAGTAAATGTAAAAATTGAACCTTTATCAACTTCACTTGAAACTGTAATATCTCCACCCATTAACAATACCAATTCTCTACTTAAAGCAAGCCCCAAACCAGTTCCGCTTCCTTTTTTAATACCTGAAGTAGTTTGAACAAAATGTTTGAATAGTTTATCAATTTCATCTACAGGAATACCTGGGCCAGAATCTTGTATTTCAACAATAAGATAATTGGTATTATTATCAATTTTCTTCATTCCAATTCTAATGGCAATTCCACCCTTATCAGTAAATTTTACAGCATTTCCGATTAAGTTTATAAAAATCTGTCTTAATTTATTTTCATCTGCAATTATATATTGAGGGAGATTTTTTGAAGTTTCAAAGATAAATTGTAGATGTTTTGAGTGTATTCTTTCTTTAAAAATCAGTTGTATATCATTCAGAAAAGAAAAAAAATTAATATTGGTTGGATATAATTCTACTCTACCTGCTTCAACTTTTGATAATTCGAGAATATCATTGATTAACATTAACAAATGTTCACTGGCACGAATTATTGAATTATTATAATCTTTTTGAATATCTGTTAATACAGGATCACGATTCATTAACTGCGAAAATCCGATTATGGCATTCAATGGTGTTCTGATTTCATGTGACATATTAGCCAGAAAAATGCTTTTAGATTTATTTGCCATTTCAGCTTGGTTTGCCATTTCGACAGCAATAATATTTGCTTTTTCAAGATTTTTATTGGTTTCCAAAAGCTCTGTTTCAGTTTTTGTTTTATTTTTCACATTTACAATTAAATGTGAAAAAAGTTGAAGCAAAGTAATTTCCTTTTCAGTAAACTTGTGTGAACTTTTTACTGAATCGAAACCCACAAAACCAATACAATCTTTGCCTGATATCATTGGAATAGTAAGTAAACTCACTATACCCTGAGGTTCTAAAATATTTTTCAAAGTTCCCTCAGGTAATGCTGAAACATCTTCAATATAAAGGACTTCTCCTTTTAAGTGAAACTTTAACCAATCTGTAATTAATTCAAATGGAATATCCTGAAGAAAATCAATTTGTGGTGAAACATCGGTATTGCACCATTCATATTCATTAGATGTTGTTTGTTTATTAAAATCGTAATTAAAGATATAAGTTCGATCAGCAGAAACGAACAAACCCATTTCCTTTAATGATTCATTGATAGTTTCATTTACTTTTTCTATAGGAATATTTATGTAAAGTGAAGCCATATTCATCAACATTTTTTGCATAAGTGTTTGTTGAATAAGAACTTCTTCTGTTTGTTTTTGTTGGGTAATATCCCAGTTTGTACCAATCATTCGCAGAGGCTTACCATTTTTGTCTCTCAAAACAGTAGCAAGAGCTTTGATATTATGTATTGATTTATCTTTCCATACAACCCTAAATTCTGTGTCAAACTCTTTTTCTCCACGAATTGCCATTTGTACTTCTTCATTTCCTCTATCAACATCATCTGGGTGAACACCTTTTTGCCAGACTTCATAGGCATCAGAATTCTCTATATCTTCAATATTATATAAAGAAAACATTTGATCATCCCATAAGAAAATATCGTTTATAATATCATAATCCCAAACCCCAACTCCACCAGCACGAGTTGCTAATTCAAGCCTTGTAGTTATTTGCTTTAAAGCTTCCTCGGCTTTTTTACGTTCAGTTATATCACGTTCAATAAACAAAATACTTGTAGGCTTTCCACTTGAGTCTAGTAAAATGGTAGAGTTTACATCTACAAAGAATTGGGTATTATCTTTTTTAATTGCTTTATATTCGGTTATTTTATGGTTATTTTTACCTAAAAGTAATTTTTGAATATTTTCATTTAAAATATGATGATCTGATGAGTCAATAAAATCGTATATGCTTTTCGATAAATATTTATCTTTTTCATCAATAGAAAAACCATACATAAGTGCTAATTTTTCTGATAACAATTGGATTTTACCATCTAAAGATGCCATCCCTATTCCATCAGGAGAAGCAGATATAATAGCTTCCCATTTTTGGCTACTTTGTATTAATGCTTCTTCTGTTTCTTTTTGAATTGTAATATCCACAAAACTTTCAACTAATTTCTCTTTATTAGAAATATAAATACGTTTAACTGTTTTTAATATATGTAATTGAGTTTTATCAGCTCTAATTAATATTCTTTCTGAATTATCTACATTTAGACCAAGATCGCAAACCGGACATGAAGTTTCTTCTGCAGGACAAATAAACTGGTGACATTTCCGGCCAACAATATTTTCCTGATTTTCCCCCATTAATATTGAAGCAAAAGTATTCACTCTTTCAATAATGCGTGTTTCAGGGTCAATAATTATTATACCAACGGCTATATTTTCAAGAAGAGATCGTTGAAGTCGTTCACTTTCATGAAGCGCTTCCTCAGCTTGTTTACTTTCGGTAATATCTTGCAATGTTCCAAATGTTCCTGTAATCTCATCTTTTTCATTTAAACCTAAACGAGCAAATACCTCAATCCAACGAAAACCACCATCTTTTGTTAAATAACGAATCTGATGACGACAATAATCTTTTTTGCGGTTAATTAATGGTTCAAATAATTCCATATTACGCTGCCTATCATCAGGATGAACCCAATTAACAAATAGTTTATTTAAAGATTCTTCTACACTATACCCAGTGATTTCTTCCCAAGCATTATTCAAAAAAATCCATAACCCATTAACATCAGTTTGAAAAATAACTTCTTTAACATTTTCCACTACGCTTCTATAGCTCTGTTCACTCTTACGCAAGGCTTCTTCAGCCAACTTACGTGCCGTAATATCAACAACAAATCCTTCAAAATACTTTATATTCCCGTTTTTATCTTTTATCGCCTGAGCATCTTCATAAAACCAAATTTTATGTCCATCTTTATGTTTAACTTCATATTCGTAACCTTTAACAAAGCCCTGTTCATTCATCAATTTTAGAAAATTATCACGTTCTTTTGAATCAAAATAAGCTTCTTTAGAGATATCTTTGCGGCTATTTATTAATTCTTCAGGAGAATCAAAACCATACATTTTAGCTAAAGTCTGATTAACTGAAATATAATTTCCATTAACTGTTGTTTGAAAGATGCCTTCCTGAGCATTTTCAAAAATATAACGATAGTTTTTTTCACTATCAATTAAGGCAGCATCTAATTTTTTTCGATCTTCAATTTCTTTTAAAAGATTAGCATTTGTTTCTGCAAGTTGTGATGTCCTTTGTTCAATTCTTTTTTCAAGATTTAAATTTAAATTTCGGATTTCATTTTCAGCCTTTTTACGTTCTGTAATATCTGCATCCAAACCCCTATATCCCAAAAGTATTCCTTTTTCGTTCAAAATAGGAATTCCATTGGTCTTTATTATTACTTCTTGCCCATCAGATCTAATACAATTACTAATTGAATTATGAATACCTTCTTTTTTTCTAAATTTATTAAAAATAGATTTCTTGAGTTTATCTCTTTGCTTTTCAGGATAGAGATCATAGAAATGTAATTTCCCAATCATTTCATCAGATGAAAAGCCATATATTTGTTTTGAAAGGGGACTAATATAAGTAAACAAACCTTCAGTATCAATTTCCCATACAACTTCCTGGCTTTGTTCAACAACCTGGCTAAATCGTTCCTCACTTTTTTCAAGTTTAAGTCTTGATTGTAATCGTTCAGTAATGTCTCTATATTTCCATAAATGACCAGTGTATTTATTTTTAATAAATGTGGGAATATAATCTCTTTCAAAAAATCTTCCATCTATTAATTCTAATTGGTCATTA
>CAZUCB010000010.1:5119-34816 GCA_964618755.1 uncultured Bacteroides sp.
TTATGTATTAAATTCATTAGCAAGTTTGTGTCAATTGGTTTTGAGATATAATCATTGCATCCTGATTCAATTGCTTTTTCTTTTTCAATTGAAAGTAAAAATGCTGTTTGAGCAATAATTATTACATTTTTATTTAATTGCCGTATTTGTCTGGTAGCTTCATAACCATCCATTTCAGGCATATTAATATCCATTATTATAATATCTAAATCAGGATGATTTTTATAAGTTTCAAGGACTTCAATCCCATTATTCACATTAATTACTTCTTTAAAATATTTTCTAATAGCAATATTTAAAAGCATTTGTGACATTTTATTATCTTCAGCTATAAGAATTTTTAGATTTTTTAGTGAACTGATTATTTCTTTAATATTCTCTGCATCTTTTAAAACAACATTGGCTATCTGTTCTTTATTTATGAACACTGTAAAATTAAAAATAGAACCTTTACCTTCTGTTGATTCAACCCATATTTTACCACCTTGTTTTTCCACAAATTCTTTACAAAGCAATAATCCTAGTCCACTACTTGGCTCTCCTTCTGTTCCTGTTCTACTAACTTTTGAATCAATTTTGAATAAATTATTTAATAATTCAAAACCCATTCCAATTCCATTGTCACTCACAGAAATTATAGCCTCATTATCTTCTTTTGCAATAGCAGAAATATTAATTTCGCCACCATGATTTGTAAATTTTATTGCATTTGACAAAAGATTTCTTATAATTATTTGAATCATAATGTTATCTGCAATTATTTCAAGATCATTATCAATATTTATTTTTATAGTAATTGATTTATTTTTGTAAGTTTCTTCAAGTATTTTAATACAATCATTTATAATGGAATTTATGTTTAAAATTTCAGGTTTATATTTTAAATGTCCATTTTGTATTTGCGACCATTGTAAAAGATTTTCAAGCAGATTATATATATTACTTGCTGAATCACTTAAATTTATAGTTAATTCCTGCTTTTGAACAGGAGTTAAATCTAAAGAATTATCTTTCATCATTTCCGCAAGCATCATCAATCCACCTAAAGGTCCTCGTAGATCATGAGCTAATATTGAAAAAAACTTTACTTTCTCTGAATTAAGTTCCTGTAATCTAAGCTTTTGTTGTCGTATTTTAAGATGAGTAGCTACTCTGGCTTTAACTTCTTCAGCTTTAAAAGGTTTTGTAATATAATCAACCCCTCCTGCTGCAAAAGCTTTTACTATATCATTGGTGTCGTTTAAAGCACTTATAAAAATAACTGGGATATCTTTAAGAAGTTCATTTTCTTGTATTCTACGAGAAACTTCATATCCATCCATATCTGGCATCATAATATCCAAAAGAATTAAGTCTGGTTTCTCTTTTTCAGCAACTTGTAAAGCCATTACTCCATTTAATACTGGCCTAACTTTATATCCTTTACCTTTAAGAATATCTCCCAATACTTTTAGGTTGTCAGGAATGTCATCAACTATCAGAATATTTGGAATTTTTTTACTAATTAATTCATTGTTCATTAAATTGTCTCCTTTTTATTTAATAATTGTTGTAAATAATCATAGTTATAATTTTGGGCATGAAATCTAAGATGTTCAGCTAAGGTTGAGTGATCCTTTTCAATGTTGTTAATAAGTTCTATTAATAAATCTAAATCTGCAACTGCTATTGATTCCATCATATTAATTTTTATAATATCTGGAAGATCAAAAATTGCTTTATCAATAGATTTTTCATCTTTCAAGCATTTCTTTTCAATTTTTGAATTCTTCGTATTGTAAATATATTTAATTCCCAGCACATTACCAATTATATTAAACAATTCACTTTCTCTAAATGGTTTACGTATATAACCCTGCATCCCAATAGATTCTATTCTGTTCCTTTCATCCTCAAATGAACTAGCTGTTAAAGCTATTATGGGTACATACTTCCCTTTTTCTGTTGTTTTAATAATACGAGTTGCTTCATATCCGTCCATAACTGGCATTCTCATATCCATCAGAATTAAATCTGGATTAGATTCTTCAAATTTTTTAATTGCATCTACACCATTTATAGCTTCTATTGTATCAAATCCAACCAAATTAAGAAGTTTTACTGCTACTTTTAGGTTTTCCTCTTTATCATCAACAACTAAAATAAGAAATGATTTCTGTCCTTTTTCAATGCATTTTATACGATTAGTATTAATTTCATTTATTATTTCCTGATCAGATTCTTTTACCCTTACTTGAATAGTAAATATTGAACCTACTCCAGATTGGCTATTTACATTAATACCTCCTCCCATTAAAACTGCCAATTCACGACTTAGAGCCAATCCTAATCCTGTACCGCTACTTTTATTAATTCCAGAAGAAGTTTGAACAAAATTTTTAAAAAGTTTGTCTATTTCGTTTTTAGGAATACCACATCCAGAATCCTGAATTTCTATTATCAGCATACTACTATCTTTATCTACAAAATCAACTCTCACTCTTATTGCTATTCCGCCTTCATCTGTAAATTTAATTGCATTTCCAATTAAGTTGATAATTATCTGACGTAATTTATTTTCATCTACTAAAACTACTCTTGGTGTATTGTTGGCAATTTCAAAAATAAACTGAAGTTGTTTTGATTCCACCTTTTCTTTGAAAATCATTTGTACATCTTCAAAAAAGGAAAATAAATCGACATTACCCATTGTTAATTCTACCCTACCAGCTTCTACTTTAGATAATTCTAGTATATTATTAATGAGTGTCAAAAGATGATCTCCTGCTCGAATAATGGAAGTAATATATTCTTTTTGAACGACTGTTAATGCAGAATCCCTATCCATCAATTGCGAAAAACCGATAATTGCATTCAAAGGTGTTCTTATCTCATGTGACATATTGGCCAAAAATAAACTTTTCGACTTGTTAGCTATTTCAGCTTCTTTTTTAGCATTTAATAAAATAGTTTCAGTTTTTTTCTGTTCTGTAATATCCCAATTAGTACCAATCATTCGAGTTGGTTTTGCATTTTTATCATACTGAACCGTAGCAAGTGCTCTAACATAATGAATACTAGAATCAGGCCAAACAACTCTAAACTCTGTATTGTATTCTTTATTACCATTAATTGCCATTTGCATTTCTGCATCAGCTGTACTTTGATCATCAGAATAAACACAATTACGCCATGTATTATATGCATTTGTAAATTCTGTTTTTTTAACACCATAAATTTCAAACATTTGATCATCCCAAAGAAGAATATTATTTACGATATCATAGTCCCAAACCCCAACACCACCAGCGCGTGTAGCTAAAGCTAAACGTGTTGAAAGTTGTTTATATTCACTTTCTGCTTTCTTTCGTTCTGTAATATCTTGTATAATTGAAGAAAAATGAGCAATTCCACCTTCTGAATTTCTAACGATTCCAGTTGAAACTGATACATTAATCAATGAATTATCTTTACAAATATATTTCTTTTCAATATTTTTAGGTATTCGCCCTTCAACTACCTCATTGAAAGATTTTTTTTCTTCTAAGAGATCTTCCTTAGGAGTAATATCAACCCAACTCATTTTTTGTAGTTCTTCTTTAGAATAACCAAGCATATCACTTAGTTTATTGTTGAAATACAACCATTTTCCATCAACAGAAGTAATTGCAATTCCTACTAGTGAGGAATTAAAAATTCCGCGAAAACGTTCTTCACTTTCTTTTAATTCAGAAGTACGGGATAACACTCTTAGTTCAAGATCAGCTCTTCGTTTACTTAGAAATATAGTAAAAGAAGACAAAAGGGTTGTTAAAAAAATTCCGATAGCAAAAGCGAAATAACCAGTATATATTGGAGTAGCAGTTATAGATTCTGGAAAAGGATTTAAAACCAAAGCGTATGACTTACCAAAAATAAAAATTGGATAAATTGAGACAAACTTTTTTTGTAATTTAGATTTAAAATTAAAAGTTTCAATATTGGAAATCCCCTCTTCTTTGTAGGTAGAAGCCAGAAAAAGAGGATTTTTTACTATTGAAAGGTCATATAAACTCAAAATTGTTTGAGGTCTTTCAATTGTTTCTGAAGAAATAGCTTTTTGAATAAATAATTCCATTTTTAGCAATGCAACTAAAAAACCACGGAGTTTTTTAGTTCCATCTTCAAAAGTAAATATTGGATTAAAAACAATATTTACTTTTAGTTCTTTTTGATCTGATGATAATTGAATAGGGTCTGATATTGTTGCCAAACCTGTTTTTGATGCTTCTCTAATTACTTTCAGGCAAACAGAATCTGAAGAAAAATCAAAACCAAGCAATTTCTCACTTTCAGGAAAGGGTTCTATATACCATAATGGATAATGAATTTCACGATTTTTAGTTGAAACTTTTTCTCCATTTTTATTTTTCTGCCAAATTTTGAAAGATTTCAAACCCTCTAATTGTCCTTTATGTTCAAAATTTTGTTTGTCATTATCAGCTAAAGGAACAACCCATCCAATTTGTGTCTGCCTACCACTCAATTGAAACATAGGTGCTAATAACGAATGAAATTCAGTTCTTTTAATTTCAGATGTTGAGGAAAAATATCTGTTTAAACCACCCAGTTGATAATCTCGAAGGTTTCTAAATGTTTTAGAAACAATTTTTGCTACAGGTTCTGAAACTTCAGTAAAAATTTCGTTTTGTTTAACTTTTTCATTATTATGTAATGTTAAAGCAATTATAAAGCTTAGTGACAATCCAAATGTAGTAATAATTATTGCTTCAGTATACTTCCAGAGAAAACTATTCCTGTTTGTTTTATTCTTTCGAATAGTTAGTAAAAAAGCCCCACTCATTAACACAAGTAACAATAGCAATACACATAAAAAAGTAATTAAACGTGGGTAAGCAATAGCCTTTTGAAATGATGAATATTCAATATCCATACCAATAATCATTAAAACCTGACCGTTTACTGGATTAATTATGGGCGCGAATGCAGAAATAAATGTTCCGTATTCATCGATACAAGGACCTTCAATAAATGCTTTTCCGTTCTTAAAAATCTCCCTGTTTGCTTTTGTTGATTTTTGGTAAACAGTTCCGGGAGGGGACGCAAAGGAATCGTTTTCTAGATAACTTTCTGGACCAAAAATCAGAGAATCATTACGCATTTTCATGCTATAAATGCTTAAATCTGAAACATTAAAACTTTCATGAACAGTGTTTTTATACGCTCTCATCTGTTCACATAATTGTAGATATTCAGGTTTGTATTTATCTCTGATTGTAAACGTTAATTCTTTTATTTGTTCCTGATTAATTGTACGTGCAATCGCTTCTACTTGTCTCAGCAACTTTTTACGTAATTCCTTATCAACGGTCTTACCTTTCCAGGATGCAACAAAAAAACCTGAAACAAATAACAACATTAAAATTAATGCTAGAGAAAGCATAATTTTCTGATGTTTTTTATTCCACAATAAAAAAATACAAATAAATGTAGTTAGAAATGTAAAAATGAAAAGATAAAAAATATAATCGATTTGTAGTATCATCATTTTCCTCCAATTGATTTTGTTTATGTTACACTACTTTAGTCTTTTTTTAAATAATTGTTGTAAATAATCATAGTTATAATTATTTGCAAGTATTTTTAGATATTCTGCCAATTCTGAATTTTCTGATTCAAAACTATCTATTAATTCAATCAAAAGATCAACATCCGCAACAGCAATAGAATCAAGCATTTTAACAATAAGTTCATCAGATAATTTATTAATGTCATCAAAAATAGTTTGTGTATTATTTTGATAATTTTTCTTTTTTAATAAAGCTTCATCTTCATATATATATTTTATTCCCAAAGTTTTTCCAATTATATTAAATAATTCGTTTTCTCTAAATGGTTTTCGAATATAACCCTGTATATCTAATGTCTCAATTCTGCTTCTTTCATCTTCAAATGAACTGGCTGTCAGTGCAATTATAGGTGTTAACTTGCCTTTTTTAGTTAATTTTATTAAACGTGTTGCCTCATAACCATCCATAATTGGCATTCGCATATCCATCAATATAAGATCAGGATTCCATTCCTCAAACTTTATTAATGCATCTTTCCCATCAACAGCTTCCTGTGTTTGAAATCCAACCAATTCAAGAAGTCTAACAGCTACCTGTAGATTCTCATTTTTATCATCTACTACTAAAATACGAAAAGCCTTTTGACCTTTTTCTATACACTTAACTCTCTGTGTACTTACATCCTGAATATCTTCAATATTTCCTTCCGTTATTTTAACATTAAATGTAAATATCGATCCTTTTCCTAAGGTACTATTAACACTAATATCGCCTCCCATTAATATAGCTAATTCTCGACTTAAAGCTAAACCTAAACCTGTACCACTGCTTTTCTTAATACCTGATGAGGTTTGAACAAAGTGTTTATATAATTTACTTAACTCATTTTCTGCAATTCCACAACCTGAATCCTGAATTTCAACTACTAATTTACTAAATTCATTATTATTTTTGTCAACTCTTACTCTTATTGCTATTCCACCTTCATCAGTGAATTTTATTGCATTCCCTATTAAATTAATCATTATCTGGCGTAATTTATGTTCGTCAACATATATAATACGAGGAAGATTATTAGCTTTTTCAATAATAAACTGAAGATGTTTATATTCTACCCTTTCTTTAAAAATCATTTGAATATCTTCAATTAAAGCATATAAATCAACATTCCCTGAGTTTAATATAATCCGACCAGCTTCTACTTTTGATAATTCAAGTATATTATTAATAAGTGTTAATAAATGTTCTCCAGCACGTATAATAGAAGTAATATAATCTTTTTGAACATTTGATAATTCAGTATCTCGATTCATCAATTGAGAAAATCCAATTATAGCATTTAAAGGAGTTCGGATTTCATGTGACATATTTGCAAGAAACAAACTCTTGGATTTATTTGCCATTTCTGCTTCAAGCTTAGCATTTAAAAGTACAGCTTCATTCTTTTTCTGTTCTGTTATATCCCAATTCGTTCCTATCATCCTTATTTGATTTCCTGTTTCATCCCTTTGAACAGTGGCAAGAACTCTAACATTGTGAATAGATCCATTTGGCCATATAATTCTATACTCCGTATCAAATTCCTTAATTCCTTTGACTGCCATATCTATTTCAGCATCATTCCTTTTTACATCATCAGGATGAATACTTTTACGCCAAGTTTTATAAGCATTTCCTTTTTCCTTTTTTTTAACTCCATAAATTTCAAACATTTGCTCATCCCATAAAAGAATATTATTAACAATATCAAACTCCCATACACCAACTCCTCCAGCACGTGTTGCTAAAGCAAGACGAGTTGAAATTTGTTTCAGAGCTTCTTCAGCCATTTTACGTTCGGTAATATTTCGGCTAATTCCAAGTACTCCCATAACTGAACCGTCAGTTCCGAAATATGGAGTTTTTAATGTGTCCACCAATATCTTGTGTCCATCAGGATAAGTTATCCATAAATCATTGTGTTTTGGAATACCTGATTTCAACATTTGTTTATCTTGCTCTATAAAAGAAATTGCAGTTTCTTTTTCAAAAAAATCAAAATCAGTTTTACCAATTACTTCATCTCTTGTTTTGCCAGTATATTCAAAAAAAGCTGGATTACCTCCCAAATAAACTCCATTAATATCCTTAAAAAATATTATATCAGGAATTGAATCCAATAAAGAAGAAATTAAACCTGCATGACGTTTTATTTCTTCTTCTGCTAACTTACGTTCTGTTATATCACGTTCAACAAATAGGATACTGGAAGGATTGCCATTTGAATCAAGCAAAATAGACGAGTTAACATCAACATTAAATTTTGTATTATCTTTTCTTAATGCAAGGTATTCTGATATTTTTTTACTCTTTTCACCTATTAGTAATTTCTGAATGTTTTCTTTTAAAATTGCATGATCTGAAGCATCAATAAAATCATATATTGTCTTATCAAGGTTTTTATCTTTTTCCTCTAAAGGATAGCCATGTATTAAGGCCAACTTTTCAGACATTAACTGGATTTTTCCATCTAATGATGCCATACCGATTCCATCTGGTGAAGCTGATATTATAGCTTCGAATTTTTGACTACTCAGACGTAATTCTTCTTCTGCTTCTTTTCTTTTGGTAATATCCCTGCTAATCCCGAGTAAACCAATCAAACTCCCATCACTGGCCCAATAGGGTGTTTTTAGCGTATCTATAAGTATTTTTCTTCCATCAGGATAACTTATCCATTCTTCATTATTACGAGATTGCTTTTTGGAAAGCATTTCATTATCATTAAACCTGAAAAAATCGGCTATTTCTTTATCAAACAGATCATAATCAGTTTTTCCAATAATTTCATTTTTAGATTTTCCGACAAATTCAGCAAAAGATGGATTACAACCTAAATACACGCCATTAATATCTTTAAAAAAAATTAAATCAGGTATAGAATCTAGTAAAGAAGTTATCAAACCTGACTGACGTAATTTTTCAGTTTCTGCCAATTTACGTTCTGTGATATCTTCCTTAATAGCAATAAAATGAGTAATTATTTTATTATCATTAATTATTGGTGCAATTAATGCTGATTCCCAATAGAATTCGCCGTTTTTCTTTTTATTCTGTAATTCTCCATTCCATTCATTGCCTAATAGTATTGTTTGCCAGAGATTCGTAAAATATTCTTTTGGTGTTGTATCTGAAGTTAATATTCTAGGATTTTTACCGATTACTTCTTCCTTTGTATAACCTGTTAAATTACAAAATTTTGTATTAACATATTCGATATCACCATTAATATCAGTTATTACAATTGATGCAGGGTTTTGTTCAACAGCTTTTGAAAGTTTAAGAATTTCATTCATTGCCATTTTACGGTCTTCGATTAATTTAATAAGAGAGTCGAAAAGATTTACAGTATCTGAATAAGTATTCCCATTTTTTGCTTTTCCATCAATCTCAGTTGAGTTTAAAGCATTAATCGCTTCTTTAATTTTATTAATCGTTTCTTTCTGGTTTTCAGCGTCTTTTTTTTGTTTCTGATATGCCTCCCTTAGTTCCTGTGAACTAATTTCAATAGAATTCTGAAGTAAATGAGCATCATCATCAAAATTATTATAAGTATTGTTTATATCCTGTATAATTTCTTTAAGATTATCAGGTATATTTTCTATTGAACCATAATGCCGCTTTACTTGACGTACCAGCAATTTATTAAATTCATTTACCATTATATATAGTATTTATTCTTCTTTAAATAATGTAATTGTCATGGTTTGATTATGTAATTCACAGTGTTGTTCGAAAGGTTTAATCGGACAAATTTCACCATAGGAATAAAAACCTGTCATTGTAGCATTTTTACCGATTATTTCTTTAATTACTTCCAGCTCTTCTTCAACCCTTTGCTTTAATACCAGCTTTCTTCCTACACAACTTATAAGAATTGCCAAATCTGCATCTGAATTTTGAAGACTTATTCTTGACATTTCTGCTGCATCATTTGCTCCATCAATCAGTTTATCTGAATTAGCTTTCATAAGTCTTACGTATTCACCCTGAGGTATATCACCAGCAAAAACCATACTTCCATCTAATTCATTTACCGATAAAATGGTTCGAACAAGAGATGTTTCATTATTTTTTAAACGAAGACTTAATGGAAATAACAATGCAGATGCTGGAAGATCTGCTGCATGATTGCCTAAATAACGTTTGTAAAGTTCTAGTGCCGGCTGACCATCAAGTTCATATAAAATATTAGCTTTTGATCTGGTTACCTCACGATCCACGCCAAATGAATCCCATCCTCCCATTGAACCATAGCCAACTTTTAAATGCTTTCCATAAAACCCAATAGCTAGTACTAAATTTTTTTCAGCAGCTTTATTATTCACAATTACTGTTTCTGAAAAATTAGCCTGATCACCTGCCAAACCACCAGTTACAGATGCTTTATTGTAAAGTTTTTGATTTAACCCTTTTGTCAATTCACTTCCATTGATATTTAAACCTTCAGATAATACCATTATATGAACTAAATTTTCTTTATCAAGTTTTTCAGCAAGATTTTCTCCAATTGAAAAACTATCATCCATATTGTTGATATATGCCGTTGCTATCTCAACTTTTGTTTTTTCAAAGTAAACGGCAGTTGCAATAATATTATCATTATAAATATTTTCCTGACATATTTCACCTGAAGTAGAACAACCTACTATCTGTGCTTTTGGATATGCTTCTTTTATAAAATCAATATGTTGTTGTTGCTTTAATAAGTCTTTATTACCAAATAAAAAAACTAACTGAGCTTGTTGTTTCAAATTACAATCAGACTTTTTCTTCCATCCTTTTTTGTTAGTAAATATACTTTGTTCTATTTTCATATTAATTATTTAAATTAAATATTAAGATTATTTTTTTTCAAGTAAAGTTAAAAAATTTTCAACATAAAAATATATAATTATCTTTTTAATACATAAAAATTTTATACTTTTAAACTATTCCTTAACTGTTAAATACAATGAATATTATTTAAATTTGTTTAATTTGCTCTTTTAGCCCTTTCCCAATTAACTGACTGGTTACGCTTTATATATCTAAAAAAGCCTAAAACAACAGCATAATTCATGATAAAGAAATAATAGGGAATAAAAAGTAATTTAACTTTAATTTCTCTGTTTTGTAAAAACCATCCCAATAATGCTGAAAAATAAAATAGTAATTGTAAGCAAATAAGTAAAGTGTAAAAATTACTACAATCGACTCCTTTGTTAAAAACAAAAAAAGCATTTATTATAAAAATAAGTATCATTGATAATGGAGCAAGGGTCCATCTTAAAACCCTATGAGAAATATATTGAAATGTAAGAGTTCTGTATTTAAAAGGATTAAGTAATCCTTTTAATCGAACAATAGACTGAATACCTCCGGCTGCAATTCTTATTTTTCGTTTTAATTCTTCTTTTACATTGGCTGATGCAGATTCTATAGCATAAGCATCAGGATCATAACCGATTTTATATCCTTTCATGGCAATTCTTAATGAGATAATAAAATCATCTAATATGGTATCACGTTCAACATCCTGATGGAGTTCTTTACGAATGGCAAACAATTCGCCCGCAGCTCCAACTACACTATAAAGTTTAAAATCATAACGTTTTAATAAAGATTCATATTTCCAGTAAATACCTTCTCCAGCACCAGAGGCTGTATCAACATCTTTAGATGCTATTCTCTTTTCGCCTGATACACAACCAATTTCAGAATTAGAAAAAAGATATATTATACGTCTGATGGCATCTTCGCCCAACATAGTATTGGCATCAGAATAAACCACAATTGGAGTATTAACAAACTTCATTGCCCTATTAATAGCTCCTATTTTTCCATTGCGTGCTGATTCATGATATACATTTACTTCAGGATAATTACCTAATAACTCTGGTGTTCCATCATCAGAACCATCGGTTACCCAAACAAGATGAAGTTTATTTTTGGGATAATCCAATTGAAGAGAATTTCTAACTTTTGCTGCCACATAATCCTTCTCATTGAAAGCGGCAATTAACAATGTTACTTCGGGTTCATAGTCTTTGGTATATAAATTTTTGTCTTTCACAAAAATAGATTTAATTTTTACTAAAAAGATTAATAATATACCATAACCGATGTATGCATAAAAAACAATAAATACCAAAATCCAAAATAATATTTCTAAATATTTCATATCATAATATTTTATTTGATTAAAATTAAACTCTTTCCCATTCTCCGCTAGTAGAGTTGTATTGTTTTATCACCTTGCAGGGGTTTCCTGCAGCAATACAAAATGGAGGGACATTCTTAGTAACAACACTCCCTGCTCCTACCTGACTTCTTTTACCGATAGTTACACCTGCTAATACTACAGAATTTGCACCTATATGTGCTTCCTCTTCAATAATAACACCTCTAACATCAAGTGATTGATGTTTAGAGTTTTTTGAACCGTCTTTATATCCATGATTAAACCCTCCAATAAAAACATGCTGCCCCATTCCTGAGCCATTTCCCATACTAACTGGACCTAAAACAACACTTCCTATTCCGACTCTGCAATTATCTCCTATGATTACATCCCCTGCCCCATTATTAATTACACAATAATCTTCAATGGTAGAAAACTTGCCTAAGTCGAAACGTTTAAAGAAAAAAACATCAACTCTGGCACTCCATCTGATAAGAGAATGTTTTCCACGTTTATGATAAAATTTATTAACAAACCAACGAATATACCAACGTGGTCTTGCCCGATAAGGAGAAGCTATGAACCAATGAATTCTTTTTTTCCACTTTGGATCAGATTTAATACGATCTATTAATCCCATAAAATTCTGTTTTATTAATTGATTTTTAAAATTGCATTATAAATTGCATCTACATTGTTTTCCCATGTATGTTCTGCCGCAATTTTTTTTCTTGAGTTGTATTTATCTTCGTTATTTTCTTTTAATGCTTTATCAATTAAAACGATATAATCTTCAGGGCTTTTTGCAAGATAAACATGATCTGTAAAATATTCCATTGCCTTTGTCCATGTTGCAACGGTTGGTTTTCCCATTGCAAGATATTCATCTATTTTACGAGGGTAATTCCCTATGGTAGCATCATTTAAAATTTGAGGATTGATACATACATCAAAACCCTTAGTATAAGAAGGTAATGCTTCCGCAGGTTTTGAACCCAGAAAAACGATATTCTCGAGTTGATGCAAATCAGATGAAATAAAATTAGCATCTTCGGGTCCAACTAAAACAATAGTCCAATCAGGACGCTTTTGAGCAATCAAACGAACCAAATTTATATCCAGCCTTCTTGAAGTTAAAAACCCTATATAACCGATAATGGGATTTTTTAATAATTTTAGCTCTGTTGCAATCTCTATATGATTTTTATCCTCATCATAAATAGAAATATCGCATCCCTGCCCTACCATGTATGCGTTTTTAGTAAATTTATTTGCATAATCAGCATAATAAAGAGAATTTGTAACCACCACATCTGATTTTGCAATTAATTCGGGTTCAAGAAACTGTCCATATTTTTTCCAGTAAGGATTTTTAATGAGATTGTCGCGAATATAATAAATACTGGTAACAGGTTTGAGCAATTCTTTCATAAAAAAGCTTCTAAACATATCACTATCATTAAAATGCAAAAAGTCATGAAAATCATTCTCATTAATTGCCTTTTTAATTTCAGCAGCAAATCTTTTATTATTAATTTTATTAAGCCATCTGAAGAGTGAAAGTAGAGGAACTTTTTGAATAGATTCTAGTATTACGTTTGGATAAAAAACTGTAAGATTTTCATTCACCATTTCATAGCAAGATATCTCACCTCTAAGCATTTTCAATCGTTTTAAAATACTAACATCATTTTTTTTTGATTTTAGCGTGTTTCTATCAAGTGGAGCATTTATATATAGTACTCGGTTTTTTTTTGAGAACTCCAGTGCAATATTTTTGCAATTACTACCAATTTCAATATCCCATGGTTGTATGCCGGTAATAACGATGTCTTTTCCTTGCATTTATATATTGTTTTAATTAAGTGTTATGCAATTTCCTTTACTCAGATTATTTCTTCAAAAGTACAATATTTTTAAGTAAAATTATGCATTATTCAGATAATTAGCTAAAATATTGTTATATATTCTTAGTGTTTCTATTGCTGCTTTTTCCCATGAAAAACGCAATATGTTTTTATTGCCTTTTTCTATCAATTCATTTCGTAATGAATTATTTTTTAATATTTCAGCCATAGCATTGGCTAGTTGTTCAGGGTCTTTTGGATTAGTTAAGAATGCTGCACCACCTGCTATTTCCGGCATGCAGTATGTATCTGATGTAATTACAGGTGCACCGCATGACATGGCTTCTAAAATAGGCAATCCAAAACTTTCTCTAATAGATGGATATAAAAACAATTTACATGAAGAATATAATAATGGCATTTTTTTAGTTGAAATATATCCTATAGGATTAATTTGAGTAAGAATTTCCGTACTATTTAATTCTCTTGCTAGTTTTTGTAGATATTCAATTTTAAAATCAGTAATAACAAACTCAATATCAAAAAAATATTTTTGTTTAAAAAGTGATATGGCTTTAATAACGGTTTCAGTATTCTTTTTAGGGTCGGTATTACCATGAAATAAAACAAATGGCTTAACAATATTCAATTGTTTTAGTAGTTCGCCCACGTTTTCTTTGTGTTCAAATCGTTTATCTACAGCATTGTAAATCACTTCTAAATTCAAATTATTATGCTTAAAATGATTTTCAATGATTTTTTTTTCAGAATAAGATACAGTTACTATCTTTTTACATTTGTTGATTATTCTTGGGACAACAAATTTCCTGTATAAATTTCCATATCGCTGATAAAAACTTCCTTTCCCTGATGCAATTGCAAAATATGTTTTTTCAAGATATATAATATCATGTAATGTTAAAATAATTGGAATATCTGTGAATAAGGGAGCTGTGTTACTCGTACAATGAAGAATTTGACATTTATCTTTTTTTGCAGCTTTTGGCAGACTTATTTGCTCCCACCAGGCAAATGATACTCCTTCGATTTCCCGAATTGTAAAATTTGATGTTGATTTTAAACAAACATCTTTATCTTTTTTAACATAAATAAAGTATTCGTTTTCAAGATCAATACGCTGAAGTTGTTTAATTATTTCTAAAATCACAATTTCCATCCCATGCTTATTTGGACGAAAAATTCGTTGAGCTTCAATTCCTATTCTCATTTGTATCAATATTATCAGGATAAAAAAGAAATTTAGCATAAATCCATGCTAAACTTTCATAAATTACTGCTCTTACTCCAAAACTTGACTTCCACCATTTATCTGTATCGTAATCTGTTGAATGAATTGAAATAATTCCTATTTTCCAATTCTCGCCCATAGCTTTCTGAAATAAATATTTTGTACGTCGAGCATGGGTATCGGAGGTTAATATATTAAAACTTCCTTTTGTGATATTCATTTTTTTTAATTGACGTTTTAAAGCCAATGCGGATCCATATGTCCTGTCTTTTTGTTTAGGAATACTAGGAACACTGATAATTAATGATGAATCAATACCTAATCGATAAAGTGATGCTGCTGTTAAATCAGCATAATTTGAATATCCACATAAATATCGTCCTTGTTTCATGGGTACACCTGTTGTAAATATAAGTGAATCATTATTCTGCGTGAATATTTTTTTAGCACTATCTAATGCATAATCAGGAACATGTCCTTCAATTATTAATAAATTTGATACTACCGGCTTTGAAACTGCCAGAAAGGAATAAGCATTTTTTCCTATTAATACAGTCAATATCAATAAGATTATTATTAAAATCATCCATCCTGTAAATGTAAGTTTTTTACATTCTTTTATTTTGTAAAGTTGAAAATAGGATTTTAATTGCATAATTTATATTTCAGAAATATGAATAAAATATTTTCTGAATGAATTTTTCTGGTTTACTAAATAATATTTATTATTAAGTAAATAAAGAGAAACTCAATTTAGACAGAGAACAAAGATAATAAACAATTAATATTAAAAAGAAAAAAAATAAATATAATTTAAAAACTATCTTTAAAATACCTATATATCAGAAAAAGAGTTTATTATTAAGAAATTATCCGAATAATAAGCAAACTAAATTTATAAATTTTGTTTTGGTATTAATTATTTAGCATAAAATGAATTAATCACTCATTTTTTTTATATACTTTTGTTCTTAATGATAGCTAGCGAATAATAATTATTTAACAATCAGACTAACTGCCTCTTTTAAGCTATTTATTTTAATTTTGTATTAATAGCCGAAGAGGGAAAAGAGATACCAAATCAATTAAATCCTAAAAAAATATGATAACAACTATTCTTAATTTAATTCAAATGATACTAATGGCTTATCTTGGAATTGGTATCTTTTATTTGCTTTTTTTGGCAATAGCAGGCCTGTTCAGAAGAAAACAATTTATTGTTGAAAGTGATAAAATGCACACTTTTGCTGTATTTATTCCTGCATATAAAGAAGATAAAGTTATTCTTGAAGTTGCTGAAGATGCTTGTCTTCAGAATTATCCCAAGGACTTGTTTGATGTGATTGTGATTGCAGATAAGCTAAAACCGGAAACAATTATCAAGCTTAAAGCAATGTTAATTAATGTAATTGAAGTAAATTTTGAAAAAAGCACAAAATCAAAATCATTGAACAGAGCATTTGAACTTCTGCCTGAAAAATATGATTATGCATTAATACTGGATGCAGACAATATCATGGAAAATAACTTTATACGTAAATTAAACAATGGTTTGTCATTTGGTTTTTTTGGTGTTCAGGGACACCGTGTTGCAAAAAACATGAATACTTCTGTAGCAATTCTTGATGCAGTAAGCGAAGAAATTAACAACCATTTATTTAGAAGAGGGAATAGAGCGCTTGGATTAAGTTCCTCATTAATAGGTTCTGGTATGGCATTCGAATACAAACCTTTTAAAACGATTATGGCAGGAATTGAAGCAATTGGTGGGTTTGATAAAGAACTTGAACTCTATATGACGCAAAGGGGTTTAAAAGTAGATTTTATTGAAGATGCTTATGTATACGATGAAAAAGTACAATCTTTCGATAATTTTTCTAATCAGAGAAAACGTTGGCTGGCAGCTCAGTTTATTTATCTGAGAAAATCTTTTGGCTCAGCATTACTGCAACTTTTTACAAAAGGAAATTTTGATTATTTTAATCGTTCGTTTCAGCATATTTTCCTTCCAAGGGTACTATTATTGGGCTCTTTAACAATGATATTTTTACTTTCGTTGATATTCGACAGTAGTATTTATACTGTATTATGGGGCGGACTATTCACAGTAATCTGCCTTACATTGTTAATTTCTGTTCCAGGCAAAATGTACAATGCCAGTACATTAAATGCCATTTTATACTTGCCAAAAGGTATCTGGTTAATGTTCAAAGCCCTTTTATCAATGAAAGGTGCAAATAAAACATTTATTCATACTGAACACGGCACAATTGAAAAGAAGAAATAATTTAAGCAGTATTTTTTCTTTTCAAAAATGCAATTAATTTCTGTGGCCAGTCTTTATCCATACACGGTTTTTCTATTAAAGCGTAAAAAATAATAGAAGCTATCATTATAACAGGTGCAATAATTAAAAAATGTGCAGTCAGGTTTGCTAAGTAATTACTTCCTAAATACACCGGTTTAATGATTCGTGAAAGAAATTCAACGATAGGAAGGTGTATCAGATAGATTGAGTAACACATACCTCCACTGATCATTATCCATGTGTTTGTAAAAAATGCATTTAATAATTTCCCTTTAAAAACGCTAAAAAGAACAATAAAAAGTGAAATTGCAAAAACAAGATTCTTCCAGTATTCAGTTGTCCATGTATACATTAGTAATATTAATGCCAATATTCCGATTACATCCCATATATAAGCTTTTTTAATTCCGCTTTTCCATTCATTCAAAAAAACATCTGCCAATAAGAACCCTGCCAGAAAATGAGGTAATTGTCCAAAAATAGTCATTTTCATCAGCCCCATATTCCAATCGAATACGTTTTGAAGTGTTACGAAGATAAAGATATAGGAAATGAGTAAACCTCTTCTTAGCCAAAGATCTTTTATAGAAAAAACCAAATATGCGAGAACAGGTGCTAAAATATAAAACTGAATTTCTATTTCAAGCGACCATGCTACGGGATTGATAATGCTATAGTCATGATATATAAGATTGTGCTGATAAAGTATACTTGCAAGGTAGTGAGGTGTCATCTGGTTAAGTGTATAGTCACCTTTAAATATTAAAACCAGAGCAAGTAAAGTCATAACAACAATATATGGTGGTTCCAGTCTTGTAACTCTTCGCCAGAAGTATTTCTTTAGATTTACAGATGATTGATCAGACAAATAATGTTTAGCAAAAGGAAACGAAAGAACGAATCCACTAATCGCAAAAAATACAAATACACCTACAGTGCCTCGACTTATCCAGTATGCTGACATATCTGTATTGATAAATTTATGATAATCACCCTGAAATCCACTGTGAGATCCATAACTATAGCGGAATAATCTTTCGCTAATATGTTGAATAATTACAGGCAAAATTGCCAGAAAACGCAAGCCGTCTATTTCACGAATAATCTTTCCACTCGTTGTAACACGTATTAATTTTGATGAAAGATATGCTCCAAATTTACTTTTCATTTTGAAGTTAAAATAAAGTAAGATAATGAATTAATTTTTGATTTAGGTTAATGATTACTAATTAAAAGTATTATATAAAATTAATTTTATTATTTTCACTTTTCATAGTATCCCACCAAATACAAATTACAAGTAAATTCCATACTTGTGTAGCTTTTGTTTGTCGATTCCAGAACCAGTAAGGTTCTTTATCTGCTTGTGTACTATAATCATTAAGTATTTGATTCGCTGCATCCTTATTTGTAAATTCTGAGATAAATTTTGAATCAACAATATAGCTGAAAATTTTCCTTCTTTGATCTGGATCATTGAAAAAAACAGGTAAAGGAGCGAAACCGCCCTGTTTTTTTCTGTCTGTAATTTCAGAAGGAAGATGTGGTTTTAAGTAATATTTATGTAGGTATTTTGCAGCACCTTTACCCTTAGATATTTCATCAGGATCACCTTTTGTTTTAATTGTGCGTGGAATTGTTTTCAAAAAGTTATAAATATCAGTTGACATATAAGGGAAAGAAAGCTGATTATCAAAATGTGCAGCCATTTTAGATCCTTTAAACAAAATAACTTCATTTACAATTTGGGCTAAGTCAATGTAATATTGTTTAATAAGACATAATTGGTCAAAATCAGAACAAGATTGAATTGGAGATGCAGGAGCTTTATATGGTGTAAAATTTTTTAATAAAACTTTTTGTTGTTGATTATTAAAACCAAAACGATCATTTTCTAGAATATGTGAAATTTTATGTCCCTGAAAACGAAGCTTAAATAAAAAATTATCGTTATCGAATATGTTTGATTGTAATACAGATGTTGCAAATCTAAGAGCTGGCATTAATCCCATACCTGAAATTTTATAGAACATTGCCAATTCACGCATAGCAACTCCAAAATGTTGATCATTACCATCTCCACCTAATATTATTTCAGGTCTTTCGTTAGCAACTAACTTATTAACCAAATAATTAATCATTAATCCACTTTCCTGAAATGGATCTCCTATTTCTGCAACAATATCCGGAAGGAAAATAATTTCACTTCCGTCTATTTCATAATCATTATGTTTAGTTGAATACACATCTGCAAGCTTTTGAGCTAAAGGCAGTTCTGACCATGGATTATTTTTAAAACCAATAGAAAATGAAGATACTTCTCCGCTATATATCTGACGTAAAGCATGAATATTTCCGCCAGAATCATAGCCTCCACTTAAGAATAAACCTATACTCTTTTTTCCCTCTATCCTGCTTTTTATTGCTTTCTGATGCAGTTGTTCAAACTCAACAGCTGCATCTTCTAGACGAATATTCGGATTAATATCAGCTTTAAATTCTTCAAAACTATACATAGATGATATTTTCGCATCACCTTTTTGCCAAGTTAATGAAAATCCTGCAGTTAACTTTGATACTCCGTTTAATGCAGTTTGAGGAGAGGGAATATAACCATAAGCCAAATAAGTAGCCAATGAACTTTGATTCAAATCCAATGAAAAGTTTTTTATTTTTTTAAAATCGAAAATATTAGAACAAAAAACTTTATTAGTATAATATACCTGTAAGGATGCACCATGGCGATCTCGAATAATATTGCATCCGTTTTCAGAAAAAACAATTGCAGTAAACTCTCCATCAAGTTTTTTAATTAAAAATTGATTTTTTATAAATAATTCTAGAAAAATCTGTGCATTTGAGTAATTAGCATTAATTCCTTCTCCATTTGCTACATTGGCAATATTATAAATATTACCAAATAAAATAATATGTTTCTCATTTATTTTGTAATCGGTAAAATCACCTTTTGCAAAAAAATTAGCACTTAATTGTTTGTAACTTTCAAATTCTTTTGAAGATTTAAATTCAAATACTTCATTACTAAAATTTCCAATAAAACTGTTCATAGTTTGTAAATTTAAAAGGTTAATTTTTCATTTTTATTATTTTAGCAGGAATACCTCCAACAATTGCATTTGCAGGAACATCTCTAGTTACAACTGCTCCAATTGCAACTACAGCTCCTTTTCCAATATGTACCCCTTTCAACACAGTACTTCTTGCTCCAAGCCATACATCATCCTCAATAATAATTTCTGAAGACAGACCTTCTTTATTGTGATCTGAAGTATCATGGAAGTCGCTGTCCATTATCATAGTTTGAGGCCCGATTTTAATATTATTGCCTAAAACGACCTTGCTTGATGCTGATATAAAAGCACCATTAATATAATTATGATTACCTATTTCAAGGTATCCACCAGGATGAGCTGAGAGGCGTGTATTACTTATTTTTGACCAAATACTGTTATAATTTCCGATAATAAGCGTTCCTTTATTTGTAATCTGAGGTTTGCCTTTGGTAAATACCATTTTTCCAACTTTATTACATTTAATTAAATAAAAACGGGTTAACGCAAGATTAAGTGATAAGTTTAATAATCTAAAAAAGAAAAAGATGAATAAACTTAATGATTTTTTATCAGTTTGACGTTCTTTCATCATTTTTTTTAATTCCCGCTCCAGAAGTTCTTTCATAATTATTTTGTATTTATTGATTTAACAAATTTTGAATGAAATGCAAAATAATGATATGTGTCAGTTAATTCTGGTAATTCATTATCAATTTGCTTAAGTTTTGGAAATCCTTTTAAACTTTTTAAATTTGTAAAATTCCATACTATTGCAGAAATAAAGTACCTAATAAGATGAGATTCTTTATTTTTTACAAACCGAAAAATTCCTGCAGGTACTGAAATAAAAAGAAAGAACAGCATTGAAAATAAGAAATTAATCCAATTGGCATTTCGCCTTAAAAAAACAATTCTGTTTCTTGTCATATAATATGTTTTTATCGGACTGTTTTTACCGATAGATACAGATTCTTTGTGGTAAACTTTTGATGTTCCTACATAAAATGCTTTTAGTCCTTTTTTTTGCATAGCTGTACACCAGTCATGTTCTTCATAATAAAGAAAAAAGACATCAGGCATACATCCAACTTCAGATAATACATCACGGGAAAGCATTAAAGCAGCTCCATGTGCATAATCTGTTTCTTTTACAAAATTATATTGTCCAATATCAGTTTCACCCCATCCAAGATTTTTACCTCTGCCAGTTAATAAATTAATTTTACTGGCACCTGCATATTGAATAGTTTTCTTTCCTGGACTGTTGTAAAATAATAATCTTGGAGAGACCATTCCAATTTTCTTATTATTTTGCAACAATTCAATTAAGGGTTCCAAAAAACATGGATCTACCTCTGTATCATTATTTAAAAGTAATATATATTCTCCTGTTGCATATCTAAAACCTTCATTGTTTCCTCCTGCAAATCCTATATTATTATCTAATAATACCAGCTTAATATCAGGGAATTTTTCTAAAATACAGGAGGGGTTATCATTCTGAGAATTGTTATCAACAACAATAATTTCAATGTTTTTATATGTACATTCTTTCAATGAATGTATCATATCAATAGTATCTGTTGAATGATTATAATTAACAGTAATTATTGATACTAATGGATTTGATTTGAAATTATTCATTTTCTTTTTCTTTTTTATCCTGAATAAGAGCTACAATAAATCCGAAAGCTGTAAATACTACTCCACCAATTACTAAATGTATTACAACGCCTTCCATTTTTATAAGTTATTATTTTAAAATGTTGATTTCTTATTAAATGCTTTGTGATAAGATATCAAATTTATTTATTAAATCAGTATATGAACAAATATAAAATTATTACCTAATCTATAACAAAGATAATATATTTTAAGCTTAAGTTTGAAGTAAGTTTACTTTAGATTCATTTTTTTGTTTATCAAGATACTTATAAAGAAAAACAAAGACTATTGATGGATAAACTAGAAAAGCAGTAGGTAGCCCGCTTATTACTTCATTCCCATAACTAGCTGCAATAATCCCAACATAACCACTAAGTAAAGCAATCAATTTTATTTTAAGATCCTTATCCTTAACTTTAAACATTACTATATAACTTCCTTTTCCAAGAATAAAGAAAATGATAAAAAAATGAAAATATAAACCTACAATTCCTGTTTCAGCCCAAACATGCACGAACCAGCTATCTGTGGGGACATTTGCTAAAAATGAATTTGGCGCAAAACGAAGCGCTTTTGCTCCAGCATTCCCAACACCTCCACCAAAAGGCCTTGATGCAAGATACTTAGATAATTTCTTTTGATTGTCTAAACGGACATTTAGTGAATTATCTTCAGTATCAAATGCACTTCTCATTCTCCTTATTTGATCATTTCCTTGACCAATTGTAGTGAATTTAAAAAAGATAACAATACTTATTAACAAGATAAATCCAATAATTATTAATCTAAAATTTTTCTGCAAAATAATATACAAGAAAAATCCTGCAAGAGGAACAGCCATTGCACCTCTTGTTCCTGCTATTGACATTCCATAAAACCCTAACAATGCAACAGTTAAATAAAAATATTTTAACAAACTTTTTTTAGTATTCAAACCAATAATTAAGAAAACAACTCCTGTATGTGCTTGAGATGCACCAAACTGTCCAGCATCAGAGTAAAATGAAAAGATTCTTAGTTTACCGAATACAAAATGTGTTACAAATCCTTCTGTAGATAGCCAATGTTGTTCCCAATGGTCAAGACCAAAAAATTTTTGACCTATTCCTTTTAAAATTCCGAGAAAAGAAAGAACTGCCCATAAAAACAAAAACTTCTCTAAATGTTTAGGTGTATTATATACCATTAAAACCAGAAATACACATAATAACATATAAAGTCCCATTCCCCGCATGAAAAAAAACCAAGCAGCTCTGCTATTAACTTCAGGATTGAGCAATTCCAACACTAGAAATAAATACCATAGAACAGCAAAATACATTACATCATTTTTCAATAAAGAATAATCAGGTTTATAGATACTATAACTTTTGAATAATAATGCAATGATTGTTAAAACAAGAAACCCATCAATTAAAAGACCAAAAGGTGCATCAATATATCTAGAAGCTCCAAGCACAAAAAAATTTAAAATTATAGTAGTAGTTAATCCAATGGAAGGATTTTTGAATAATTTAATAAAATAATAAATTACAAAAGGAATAACAATAAAGATTGCCGATGCTAGCATCTCATATTTTGCAATAACAATTCCGATTAATGCCATTGCTATACCAGTTAGTAAAACATAAGGCATTTTTAGTAACTGATTTGCTCCAGAAAACTTTTCGAAATTCCCCATACTTTTGCTATATAGCTTTCTTTATCCTACTCAAAATTGTTTGAAACCCAGAAATAAAAACCATTCTTATTTTAAATGGAAATTCTTTTTTTAACTGATATAATCCAACAAATACACCGACAATAGTCATAACAATTGTAACAATTGCAACTCCTAAAATACTATTAAAGTAAAATACAGCAATAGCATCACCTATAATATTAACCAAAGCCATTGCAAGTACTTTATAGAAATTTCTATCAGGTTTATTCACACTATCAAGGGCTACTCCAGTAAAACGATCGATAGGTAAAAATAATCCGTAAATACAGAAAATATAAAAAACTGGAAGAGCAGAAAGATATTCTTTACCTCCTAAAACAAGAATTACCTGATTAGCCATAAAAAAACAAACTAATAAAAAAGGTATAAATAATAATGAAGTTACTCCTGAATATGAATAAAATAAGCGCCTAAGTTCATTTGTATTCCCATTTCTATGAGCTTTTGACATTCGAGGGAAATAAGTCGCAACAAAACTACGCAACGGAACTTCGAGAATTTCAGTCATTTTCAATGGAACACTATATAAAGCTACAGCTGTAGTGCCTAATATAGGACTGAGTCCTAAAATAAATGTATCTGCACTTTTTAATAAACTTGTTCCTACCAGAGTTCCTAATGAAAATTTGCCATAATGCAGTATTTTTTTAATAACTTTGATATCATAGTATTTTGCCAATTTAATATTATCCCATCCTAAAAAGATGGTCAATAAGGATGTAAATAAATTAACTAAAAGATAAGCTGTTACAATTTTATCAACGCCCCATTTAAGATAAACCAAATCAAAAAATAAAAATAATACAAAAACGCCCGTATTAATTAATCGTATAAGTAATATTTTAAAAAATTTCATATCTGCCTGAAGAACAGATAATGCATTGTTAAAAGGCAAATTAATAAAAGCTAATAACGGATACCATTGAAAAAAATAAACGAAACCAGATTGGTCGATAGATGATTTAAAAAGAAAACGAATAATAACAAGTAAAAGTGAAATTGTAATAGTAAGAAATATGCCAATAATCCAGTTGCTTCCGATTAAAATATTTCTTTCTTCTTCAGGAGCACCACTTAAATATTTAATCAAAGCAACACGTGTAATTCCAAATCGGAACATTTCTACGAAAGTTGATGAAGTTATAAAAAGAACCCATTTACCGAATGTATCTGTCGTAGTAATTCTAGTGAGCAACATAAAACTCAAGAAACCAAAAATTGCAGCAGAAAAGTTACCAGCTAATGAAAGAATATTATTACTTTTTAAAACTTTTTTTACCACCATATTTAAAACTTTTTGGAGCTAGAAAAATTGAAAGTAAGAACTTTTTTAACGAGTTTTCTAAACTTGCTTCTTATTTTGGGCAATTCACCCAGTATATTTTCAAGTTGATAAATATCAACACCATTTAATATTAATTCTGGTGTTTTGCTGGTTGTTTCAGTAAATTTTGCAATTGCTTTTTTATCTGCTTTGTTCCATATTCTGTTTGATCGACATACTAAAAATACAATATCGCACCCAGAAATTATTTCTGATGGATAATCGTTCATCAGCAATGATGGTATTTCTAATACAATATGCTGATTAATATGAGAATTTATCAATGATTTTAATTCATTCGGAATATCAGGATTAAATTGAGTTGTTTTATCGTCAATATGTTTCAAATTAGTTGGGCAGAAATGGGCACAATTAAGTTCTCTTTGTATTAATCTATCAGAAAAAAGTGAAGCAATCGTGTGTTTACCTTCCTCTTCTCTGGTGCTTATAAAAGCTATTTTAAGGTTAGACTCGTCTTTCAATTGTTTAATAAATGTATTTCTAATAGTAATGTCAATCAAACGATGTAGGATAAGTTCTTTTTGAGAATTTCTTTCAAGGTATTTAAAATTCGGGAAAAGACCAACTACTTTAAAACCAGTTATAATTTCGGCTCTATCTGTAGTTTTCAATGTCGAATCAAATATTTCTAATAGGATTAAAACTGTAAGTACAAGAATTAAGCCAACTATGAAACCAATAATTGCTAATAATTTTCTGCTTGTAGATTTTCCTGCATTCGGAAAATTAGGTTCATCAATTACTTTAATATTACTTGATAATTCAATGTTTTGTTGTCGTAGTTTACTGAGGTTGAGGCTACGGAGTCGCTCCAGATATTCTTGTTCACATACTCCGATTTGTCTTTCAATACGTTTAAGTGTAGCACCCAAAGGGGCAAAGGTTTTATATTTTTGAAAAAATTCAGATTTTCTTTGTTCAAAAGCTTTCAGTTTTGCAAGACTTTCTTCATAATTCATTAGCTTCGACAACCATTCTGTTAGCATTCTGTCAATAGGAATCCCTTCTGTTGAGTTTTGTGAATTAAATAAGGTTGCTATATCTGTTGCAAGTTTTAATTTTAATGATTCAATTTTTGCTTTTAATTCATTTATCTTGGGGGCATTATTCTGAGCCTGTTCCTTATCGGCTTCTAATATAACCATCTGATTTATTAAATCAGTAAGTTGGTTACGCATTTTTAAAATATCACTACTTGTTTGAAAAATAACTTCTTTTACACCCAGCTTTTCCTCAAGTTTTTTCTTGGATGCTTCTGAAGCCATCATTTCTTTACGCTCAGTATGATATTCTTTGTCAAGTTGTTCTTTTTGTTCAGCAATAAATTTAGTTTGCTCGTAATAGTTAATAATATTGTTGTCACTGTTAAATGCTAATAAAAGATCTTCTGCAGCTTTTAACCGTTCAGCTGATAGCTTTACTTGCTCATCAAACCACTTTACAACTGCCATCGTTTGATCCTGAAAAATTTCACGATAATTAGTGATTAATACCTTAGATAAAATTTCCAATGTAAGTCTGCATATACCTGGATCGTCAGATTCATAACTAATTTCAATTAAATCACTTGTTGTTACACGTTTTACTATTACACTATTTATACCGTCAATACTATAATATGGATTTTTACTATTTACAAGATTGTAAATAAAATTTGTATCATTGCTTTTATAAAGTTTTTTAATATTTTCCAGTGTTTTAGTATAATTGTTATTTACTATTATTTTATTGACATTTGCTGGAATTTTGTTTTTTAAAGTTGTGAAGTTTTTTTTAGAAATTAATAATTCGTTGGGCTTATCTATCGATAAATGTGTAGCTAAAAGTTCTAATGCAGTTTCTTGACTAGTTTCTCTTGATTTGATAATATTTATTAGATTGTCAAAAGCATTATTAGTTTTATAATTATTATAGGTTGATTGCCCCTCGCTTTCAATTGAGTAGCCTGAAGCTATACCAGTATAAATTGATGCTTTTGATTGATAAACGGTTTTTTGATCGCCTGTCATCAGATAAGCAAGAGCGGCTGTTATAAGAGGAAAAATAATTAAAACTTTATAATAACGGATTATAAGTCTTATAATAGTGAGGAAATTCATAGTAATTTTATTTAATTAGCTTAAATCCAATAATTTCTTCCAGAATTAATAAAGCTGCAAGAAATTCGCGTTTCTCCTTTTCATATTCAAATTGATTAGCAGCATGTTGTTGACTCAACCTCACTAACTCTGAAATTGCAATATTACCATTCTTAAAATCAAGCTCAGTCATTTGTAGTTGAAGTACTGTACTTTGCATATTCGAATTTCTTATTTTCAAAGATTGTTCTCTAAAAAGTAATTCATAATACTGAGAAATAATTGCTTTCTTCAATTCAGTTATAGCGACCTCTCGTTGAAATCCTGCTTGTTCTTTTTCTTTAACTGCAACACCTACAGCGTTTTTCTTATTAAAGAACTCATAAATTGGTAGTTTTAAAGAAATCCCTGTTCCCCATCGTGTTGCATCACTGGTTGTAACCTGCGTAGTAGTTGGTCCAACAAATACATTGTTTATTGAACCATATCTATAATCTCCTTCAAGATTAACACTTCTCATCCAATTAATCTTAGCACTTTTTATTTTAAATTGTTGGGCATCAATACCAGCATTCCAAAATTTAATCATAGGAGATCTTTCAACTGCAGAATCAAATAAAATTTGTAATGGTGGCAAGAATAAAGATATACTATGTATTGATGGATTGTATTCATTAATATTTTTTAATGGTATAGTATCTGTTTGTGCAAATACATTAAATACAAATATAATAAAGATAAAAGTAAGCTTGTTTTTTAAACGATACATGAAAAATATATTTTTAGTTTATACTTTTTCACTTTGAAAAAGAGCTGGAAAAGTTCGAAAAATTAGTTTAATATCACCCAAGAAAGTGTTGGTTTCAGCATATTTATTGTCTAGTCTAAATCGTTCTTCTTCAGACATAACACCTCCCTGTCCCCTGAGTTCCACTTGCCATAATCCAGTAATTCCAGCAGCAGCATTAAATCTTTCAGCCCATTTTGATTTTGTGATGGCATTTGCTTCACCAACAGGTAAAGGTCGATTACCAACAATTGACATATCTCCTTTAAGTACATTTACCAACTGAGGTAATTCGTCAATACTTGTATTGCGAATAAAGTTTCCGACTTTTGTAATACGAGGATCATTTGGTATTTTCAAAAATGCTTTTTTGGCGTTTTTGCGTTTAAGATGCATTCGTTCACACATGCGTTCATTATCTGCATAAACTATTGTACTGCAATATTTTCCTTCAGGTAGTTTTGCGCATTCTGAGCAAAATAATTCTACTTCTGCTTCTTTGTATTGATTCAAATGTTCAACTTCCTTCAGCCTTTTATCTGCATCTGGATACATTGAACGAAACTTATAAAAGTCAAATATCCTACTATTAGAACCAACTCTTTTTGAGGCATAAAATATTGGTCCTTTTGATTCTAATTTAAGTGCAATAGCAGTAACCAGAAAAATAGGAAAAGTAAATATCAAAGCTAATGATGCAACTGAAATATCAAATATTCGTTTAATTAGTTTGGTTTTATAAAACTTAATAGATTCTATTTCAGATGATTTTTCTTGTAAAACTAATTTTAATTTTTGTTTTTCATTTATTAAATATTGTAGCTTATTAAATATATTCTGGCAATCGATTGGTTTAGGTAAATAACCATCAACACCAATTTTAAATGCTTCTGTATTTAAAGCATCTCTATAATTAGAAGTAATAAGAATAAAAGGAGTTGAAAAATCAACACATCGTTTTTTGAAAAGCTGAAACAATCCGAATCCATCAACTCCAGCTAGATTAGTTTCACTTACAATTAAATCGACATGAATAATTTCTATTTTTTGAGTTTGATTGAAAGCGTTAAAACCAAAACTTGTAAGCCAATTCAGCGCTTGTAAACCATTAGGAAAGTGTACTAATTTAAATAAATCACTAGCATCGAATGTATTAATTATTTCAGTATCCTCTCCGATGTATAATAATGTCAAGTCTTTCATAAATTTTTAGCTTAAATTCCTATTCGTTGGAGTAATTTATCTCTAGCATCTAGTCTACGATTAACACGAGCAATAATTTCCTTCGGATTAAATGGTTTAGAAACATAATCATCAGCACCCATCTCAAAACATTTAATTTTATCTTTACTCTCATCGTTACCTGATAAAATAATCACAGGAATATTGTCAAAAAATCCGCTATGTCGTATTTTTTCCAAAAAAGCGAATCCATTAATTCCCGGCATATCAAGATCGCTGATTATTAAATCGGGAATATTACCATTCTCCAGATAAGACAAACCTTCTTTTCCATCAGGGAATGACATTACATTAAATTCATTTTTTAAAGTATTCTCCAAAACAAAACGAATACTTTTTTCATCATCAATAATAAGTATATTTCTTTTTGCCATTATATATAAAATTTGGTAATTATAATCGTTTTACTTATTAAAAATGAATTCAAATATCTTTTTTTAATACTTAAAGAAAGGTCTGAAATCATTCAATACAATTAAATATGGTGTAAAGATACAAAATAATTTAGGCTTTCAAAATAAAAATAAAAAAAAATGCAAACATCAAAAAATGGATTTATTTGTCAAATAATTAATTAATTACTTATTAATTTGATTTAGAGTTTTTTATTCTCTAAATAGCTTAAATA
>CAZUCB010000011.1:0-34544 GCA_964618755.1 uncultured Bacteroides sp.
ACTATCTCATTCTTAATAATGTAATTATGAGTATAACCTTCGCCTTCGGATTGGGTTTCTATCAACATATTTTCATCATAAGAATAAGTAATGCTAGCAATCAGTTCTTCGTTTTCGTCAATTTCTTTTTGGGAAGAAAGTTTGCCATTTTCATTGTATTCAAAGGTATAGGTTGTACTTAGCAAGGTGCTGTCTTCAACAAGGGAAATAATTTGATTATTATCATCATATTTATAGCTTGATCTTTCTGTAAGCTTTCCTTTATTATCGTATTTTAAAATTTTAATTCTATTTCCTTTTTCATCGTATTCGTAAGCAATTTCAATGCTTTCGCCTTCAAATGCATCGAAAGTAATTAGTTTTTCTAAAAATCCGTATGAAGTATAGGAATAAATTTTCTCAATTATTAGATTATTTTCTGAATCATATTCACCTTCATTTACAATTTTTTGGTTTTGATACTGAAATGTATGATAGGATTCAATTTCATCATCGGTATTTACCAATTTCTTTTCAATAAGCATATTTTCAACATTGTATGAATAAAATATGGTATCAAAAGTATCATCTTGATAAAATATTTTTTCTTTTTCTATTAAGCCTGCATCATTGTATTCAAATTGACGTTTTTCAACTACTTCATCAAAGTCATAAAGTAATTCTTCTATCATTTTGTTTTGCTCATTGTATGAATACTTTATGTGTTCTGCTATTTCGCCTGATGTATCATAAGTTATAGAAACTATAAGATTACCTTGAATATCATATTCTAAATGCGACATTAAATCACCAGTAATTTCAATAGTTTCATTAGAGTCAGCTTCCATAAATGTATTAAAACGATATTTATCAATGCTTTTTATTGCTTTGCTCATAATAGCTAAGATTAATTTAATGTTTTTAACAAAAAAATATTTTATTCAGATTACTTTCCTATTTTCCCAACAAATTGCTTTTGATAAGTTTCCCAAGCAACTTTCAAGTATTGATTATCTCCAAAATAATGCAGAATAGGTTCAAAACTTGCGGCTTCAATAAAACCAGGAACTACTGTAATAGATCTGCCCATTTCGTCTAAAAAAGCATACGAAGGGTAAGACATACGATTGTTGAGAAGCATTTCTGCAATTTGATGTGTTGATCGGTTGGCAGTAGGATTCAAATTAACAAACAATTTACCTTCAATTACGATACTATCTTTACGTTCAGCATTTAATTTTACTGCATAATAGTTTTCGTTCATGTAGCTTATAATTTCAGGATCACTAAAGGTAGAAGCATCCATTTTTTTACACCAACCACACCAGTCGGTATAAACATCAACAAATATTTTTTTCTTTGGAAATTGAGAATTCTTAGCCATAGCTTCTTCAAACGAATACCATATAATGGAAGTTGGTTTATTGTCAATTTTTTTTTGAGCAAAAACTGAGTTTGAGAAAATAAGAATAACAGCTATAATAATGATGTTTTTTAATTGCATATACTTATGTTTTTTGCAAAAATAATAACAAAATCCATGCAAAACTTATCTTCTAAAAAATAATTACAAATGCTGATGCAGGATAAAGTTTTTTTTAGGACTTTTGTAGTCTTGAAAAAATAGTAATTATGAATAATTTAAAATCTGATTTTAAGAAATATATAGCACAAACTTCTAATTTTTCTCCTTTTCAAATAGAAGTAGAAAAAGCAGAAGGAATTTATATATACGATAGGTTGGGGAAAGACTATATTGACTTAATGTCAGGGATTTCGGTAAGTAATATAGGACATCGTCATCCTAAAGTGCTTGCTGCTATAAAAGAACAGCTTGATCGTTACATGCATGTGATGGTTTATGGTGAGTTTGTTGAAAGCCCACAGGTAAAACTTGCAAAAAAACTTGCAGAAATATTGCCTGCTACACTCAACATGACTTATTTTGTAAACTCAGGTAGCGAAGCCATTGAAGGTGCTTTAAAATTAGCTCGTAAATACACACAACGAACAGAAATTATAGCTTTTAAAAGAGGATACCACGGAAGTACATTGGGTGCACTCACTTTATTGAGTGATGAACGATACAAACAGCCTTTTCGCCCTTTAATGCCCGATGTAAAACTATTAGAATTTAATAATATCAGCAATTTAGAAGAAATAACTGAACGAACTGCTTGTGTAGTAACCGAAGTAATTCAAGCGGGTAGTGGGGTTATTGTTGCAGATTTTGATTTTCTGATAGCATTGCGTAAAAGATGTGTGGAAACAGGAACTTTATTGATATTTGATGAAATACAAACCTGTTATGGCAGAACAGGAAAAATGTTTGCTTTTGAACATTATGATGTAATACCAGATATTTTATGTATTGCAAAAAGTATGGGTGGAGAAATGCCATTAGGTGCTTTTATAGCATCAAATACTATAATGGATTGCCTTAATGGTGATCATCCTTTATTGGGGCATGCTACTACTTTTGGAGGACATCCTGTTTCGTGTGCTGCTTCAATGGCAACATTAGGTGTAATTTTGGATGAAAAGCTATTAGAAAGAATAGAAGAAAAAGCTGCAATTTTTAGGAAAAAGCTTTCTGCACACCCTTCAATTAAAGAAATACGTGGCATTGGTCTTTATATGGCAATAGAACTTTCCAATTCTGCAAATATTGAAAAGATAGTTGAAAACTGTATTAATAATGGAATTATTACTTTTTGGTTTTTATTCAATCACAATAGTTTATCAATTATTCCACCACTTAATATTACTTTAAATGAAATAGATTTAGCTTGCGAAAGATTGCTAAAAGCATTGGATATTGAAGGTTAAAGGTTAAAGGACAAAGATTAAAAACCAATTAACCCAATAACTAAAAAATCTAATAACCTAATAACTAAGTATTTGCTTGGTAATAACTTTTTAATAAAATGCTTTCCTAAATAGGAAAATCAAATTAGTTTTGCCAAAAAAAAAGTAATGCATACAGAAGATTTAATTGCTCAAAAAGAAAAGAAAAATGTTGCTTTAATATCCGTATTTGCTGCAATTGTACTAACAGGTGGAAAATTAATAGTTGGCTTATTAACAGGAAGTATAGGTATATTATCTGAAGCTTTACATTCAGGTCTTGATTTTATTGCGGCTGCCATTACTTATTTTGCAGTAAGACTTTCGGATAAGCCTGCTGATAAAAATCATCATTATGGACATGGTAAATTTGAAAACTTATCTGCTTTTATAGAAACGTTGTTATTATTTATCACTTGTTTTTGGATTATATATGAAGCAACACACAGAATAATTTCAGGAAAAGGCTTAGCGTTAAATACTATACAAACAATATTTAGTTTTATTGTTGTAATTTTATCAATTATTATTGATGCATGGAGGTCGAAAAAACTATATTCAGTTGCAAAAAAACATAACAGTCAGGCTTTGGAGGCAGATGCTCTGCATTTTTCTACCGATATTTGGAGTTCAGCAGTGGTATTGTTAGGATTAGTTTGTGTAAAAATTTATGAATGGACTCAACTACCAATATTCTTTTATGCCGATTCATTAGCTGCACTTATAGTTGCTGCAATTGTTATTATTGTGGCATACCGTTTGGGAAAACGTTCTATTGATGTACTTTTAGACCGTACTTCTCCAGAAACTATTGAAAAAATAAATTCTATTATTAAAGGAATACCTGAAGTGTTATCATTTCATAATTTAAAAATAAGAACATCAGGAGCATTTACTTTTGTTGAATTAAATATTCATGTTGAACCAAATCTCACAATTGAAAAAGCACATGAAATATCACATAAAGTTGAGGGAATAATTTGTGCTTCTATTGATAAATGCGAAGTGCATGTACATGAAGAACCAGAAAATAATCATAAAGCATATTAATAAATATTAACTGCTTAAATAGTTGGTAGAAAGTAAGTTTATCCTTATCATTATTGATAAGATTAAATCAAGTTTTTTAATCCATTAAAACCTATAAATCCCTGTAACAGTCAAGTATCCTCCGCTTTGCGAAGGAAATAAAAACCATTTCGTTTGTTTGTGGTATTTTGCTATATATTTCCCAATGCCATAGCCCAAAGCAGAACCTACAATTACATCAGATAACCAGTGAGCATTTTCTGTAGTTCTTGAAATTGCAACACCTGAGGCAAGTGTGTACATAATAACCGGAATAATTTTTGTTTCTTTGTATTGTTCCGCAACTACAGTTGCTAGTGTAAACGCAGCTATGCTATGTCCTGATGGGAAAGAAGCATAATAGTCTGTTGAAGTGCCTGTAAATTGATTTAATGATTCGGGAAAAGGATGCCAGGTATTGCTCGCATCCACACGTGGTCGCTGTCTTCCAGCAATCATCTTAAGTATAGTAATAACCACTGCCGAATTTACCAATGCATAACCTGCAATAGCTCCAGTTTGCATGGCTTTATCGTCTTTCAGTACAAAGCCTGCCAAATAAAATGCAGCACTAATGCCTCCAACCACATGGATTTCTCCTCCATTTGTAAAGACAGGGCTCACGTCTTTTACCCAAGTATTATTGGTTTTAAACTGCATGATATTACGATGAATATCTTCATCAAAAACAATAGCTGTTCCTGCTACCAATGCTATAGGTACTAAGTAATACAAATCTTTTTTTTGAATTTGAAAAGGCGAAGTCCAAATATGATTTTGATCTTGCAAAAATGATTTTCCAATCCAGATTGGTTTAATCTGAATTGTTTTTGCACTGTCATTTATTTTTTCTAAAGATTGTGAAAAAATAGTAGAAGTAAAGAAATTAATAAGTAAAATGGTAGTAATTATAATTTTCATATTGATAAAAAAGTAATTATAAAGTTTCCCTTTTGTAATGCTGACGAAGGAAGCATCTCATTTAATTTGTATTTTAAATATTTATTTTGATTCCTCACTATCGTTCGGAATGACAAAAAGTTAAACCATAAATTAAGCAATTCAACTTAATTTTTTCAATTATTTCCCCAATAACTTAATTTTTTCAATAGATTTCAAAATAATCTCATTGGTTGCAGGTAAGGAAAATTCAGGTTCAATCTCATGATTTCCAACAGCAGAAATAGCATCTTTTATTGCCAGCCATACCGAAAAAGCAAGCATTAACGGTGGTTCGCCCACTGCTTTACTTTGGCGGATAGTATTGTAATTGGGTGCATCTTTTAGCAATGCCGTTCTGAAATCTTTAGGAATATCCTGAACTGTCGGGATTTTATAGGTATCTGGAGAATGATTCAACAGTTTTCCGTTTGCATCCCATTTAATATCCTCTGTAGTACACCATCCGACACCTTGTATAAAACCACCTTCCACTTGTCCGATATCAATAGCTTCATTGATTGATTTTCCAGTATCGTTCAAAATATCAGTGCGAAGAATTTCATGATATCCGGTAAGTATATCCAGTTTAACTTCTGAAACAGAAATTCCAAAAGCGTAATAATGAAAAGGGTGTCCTTTACCAGTTTCTCTGTTGTAATGAATATTGGGAGTTTTATAATATCCTGTTGAACTAAGACTTTTTTGTTGTAAATAAGCCATCATTACTAATTCTTTAAAAGGAAAGATGCGGTCAGGGTGTAGTTTGTCGAAAATAAAATTATTATGAAAAACGATATCTTCTGCATTGCTTGGATTTGGATGTTTCTTTTTGTTAAATTCATCAATAACTACTTCAGTTAAACGTAATTTAATATTATCAATCGCATTTTTTACAGCCATTCCATTCATATCGCTACCCGAAGAAGCTGCAGTGGCAGAAGCATTAGGAACTTTTGAAGTATTGGTGGCATTTACTTTAATATATTCATGAGAAATACCTAGTTCTAATGCAGCAATTTGTTGCATTTTTGTGTGCAAACCTTGTCCCATCTCGGTACCTCCATGGTTAACAAGAACAGTACCATCCTGATAAATATTAACCAAAGCTCCTGCTTGATTTAAGAAAGCCGTTGTAAATGAAATGCCGAATTTTACAGGCGTTAATGCCATTCCTTTCTTATAAAATTCATTCTTAGAATTAAATTCAGCTATTTCTTTTTTTCTTTTATAGTAATCTGAAGATTGAATAATTTGTTCGTAAATGGTAAATAATCGATTATTTTCAACTTCCTCATCGTAATGTGTAATATTTCTGCTGGTGATGCCGTAAAAATTTTTAAATCTAATTTCAGTTGCATCTTTTTTCAAAAACCTTGCTATTTTATCTATGGCGTTTTCAATTACAGCAATGCCTTGAGGTCCACCAAACCCACGAAAAGCTGTATTGGAAGGTAAATTGGTTTTCCAAGCTTTGCCAATTACAGAAATATCAGGAATAAAATAACTGCCATCTGCATGCAAAACAGCTCTTTCCAATATAGCCATCGAAAGATCAGCCGTAGCTCCTGCATCAGCATTCAAAAAAACTTTGTAAGCTTTAATCATTCCATCATCATCAAAACCTATTTCATAATCAGAAATAAAACGATGTCGTTTTCCTGTCATAACCTGATCATCATCACGGAATAAATGTATTTTTACTGGACGCTTTGTATAATTGGCCAACAATGCAGCCCAAGCAGCGGTATGATTTCCCTGAGTTTCTTTACCGCCAAAAGCACCACCCATTCTTCTTATTTCTACTATTACTTCGTTGCGAGGTATGCCCAAAACTTCGGCTACAATGGCCTGTGTTTCGTTTGGATTTTGAGTAGAACTGTAAACCATCATTTCGTTCATTTCATCTGGAATACATAAGCTGGTTTGAGTTTCGAGATACCAATGTTCCTGAGCACCTGTTTTTAGAGTTCCTTTCAATACATGTTTAGCTTTTTGCATTGCTTCATCAGCATCTCCACGATGAATGATTCTAGGAACAGATAATAATTGATTGTTTGCAATGGCTTCTTCAATTGTAGTTATTGTAGTTAGTGATTCATATTCAATCTCTATTAATTTTTCAGCTTTTGAAGCAATTTCCTTACTCTCAGCAGCTATTAAAAAAACTGCTTGTCCAATAAAATTTACCATGTTTTCAGCCAAACAAGGTTCGTCGTGAAATACTGGACCCATCTGATTGGCTCCGGGTATGTCTTTATAACTTAAAATGGCATATACTCCCTTTACCTGACGCGCTTTTTCGAGATTAAATGAGAGGATTTTGGCATGGGCAAAAGGACTGTAAACAACTTTACCAAGAAGCATATCTGAGGGAGCATTCATGTCATTAATGTAAACAGATTTGCCGCTTACGTGCTTAATGGCACTATCATGATATATTTGATTTTCGTTAGCATTCATGTGTTTAGTTTATAAAGTTTATAAATTTGAAAGTTTATAAAGTTATTTAATTAAATTACGTTGATTTATTATAAAGACAAAAATTATGTTGCTATCTTTATGAACTTTACAAGCTTTTAACTTAGTTAGTTTCGTTCCAAAATTTCATCAATAAATTTCTGCAAGCTAATTTACGGTATTCTTTATCAGAACGTGCATCAGAAATCGGGGAAAATTCATTGTACAATATTCCCATTGCATCTTCTACAGTTTGTTTATTCCATGTTTTGCCACTCAAAAAAGTTTCTGTTTGTTTCGCTCTTAGCGTTTGAGCTGCCATTCCTCCATAAACAATTATAATATCTTCAACTTCTTTATTATTATTTAATTGTAAACGAAAACAAGCACTTACGGTAGATATATCAAGGTCTTTGCGATTAGAAACTTTATAAGATTTTAAAATAAGATTTTCATCAATAAAAGGAATTTCAATTGCTACTATTAATTCATCCGTTTTAATAGCAGTTTTACGGTATCCTATAATAAAATCCTCAATAGGTATTAAGCGTTTCGAATCGGAACTTTGTAATTTTATAAGAGCTTTACATGCAATTAAAAAAGGCAAAGTATCACCAATAGGAGAGGCTGACCCAATATTTCCGCCCATTGTCGCAATATTACGAATTTGTAATGAACCGAAGACTTTCAGGATATTAAAAAGTGCTGGAAATGGTTTTTCAACAGCTGATTTGATTTTTTCTAAAGTGATAGCCGAACCTATAATTATCGATTTCTCAGTAATTTCAATATTTTTCAGTTCTTCTACCTGTGATAAATCAATGATTTGAGGAATAATTTCTCCTTTTTTTGTTTGTCGCAATGCAGTATCGCTAGCACCAGCTATCAGAACAGCGTTAGGATATTGTTTTTTTAGTTCCAACGCATCATTCAAGTTTTGTGGAAGCATATACACTTGCTCCGGATGATAAAGAAGTATGCTTGTATTATCTTTCTTTATATTTAAAAGCTGTAGAGTAACTTCTTGCTGTTTTTCGCTGAAATGGTCTTTCCCATGATGGATACAAGCCTGTTTAGCAGCTTCTATTATAGGTTTGTAGCCTGTGCAGCGGCATAGATTTCCTGTTAAGCTATCTTCTATTACTTCTTTTTCAGGTTGGTGATGATTTTTATACAATGCAAACAAAGACATTACAATACCTGGAGTGCAATATCCACATTGACTACCATTATTTTCAACCATTAATTGTTGAACAGGATGTAATTGAATATCTTTGCCAATATGTTGCTCTAAATTTTCAACAGTTATAATTTGCTTTCCATTTATCATTGGCAAAAAAACAAGACAGGAATCGAGTGCTTTGTATTCGAGTTCATTGTTTGAATTCAATTCAGCAATTACAACAGTACAAGCTCCACAATCACCTTCAGCACAACCTTCTTTCACGCCCTTGTGCGATGGCAAGCTTCTTAAATAATTCAGCAGGGTTGTACTAGGACGAGTGTTTTTTGATTGCTGAAAATCGAGTTCAACCAATTGGTTGTCTAAAATAAAACGGATATGATGAGAAGTAGCTGTCATAATTTATTTTTAGAATTTCTAACATCAATTAATTTAGCAAGAATACTTACTGCAATTTCATTGGGAGTTTCTACTGTAATTGGAATACCGATGGGCATATCAAAACGGGCAATTTCTTCTTCGATATATAAACCTGATTGTAATAAATTCTTTTTTACACCTTCTACTTTTCTTTTACTACCTATCATACCTAAATAAGCATGAGGCTTTTTGCCTAATTTAAATAGTATTTGCTCATCAAATTCATGTGAAGGTGTAACGATAACAGAGAAAGTATTTTTATCGAATACAGCTTTTTCTATACTCTCAAGATAATCACCTTTTATAAATTGATAATCTGCCGATTCTTCATCTGTAAAACTAATTTCACGCCAATCGAAAAAGCTGATGTTGAATTCGAGGTCTTTGGCAAACTTTGCCAAGGCTTTTCCAACATGTCCGGCTCCGAATATATATAAATTATTGGTCTGTAACAGTGGCTCAATATATACTTCCATGCTACCGCCACAATGCATATTCAGGTCGGCTTCGAGTTTATATAGTTTTTTAAAAGGAATATTCTGTTCAATTACCTGCAAAGCATCTGCAATTACTTGTTTTTCGATGGCTCCACCACCCACAGTCCCTATAATTTCGGCATTGTCAAAAACTATCATTTTAGATGCTGCTTTGCGAGGTGTAGAACCTTTAGTTTCAGTAATTACACACAAAGCTGAGGGACGATGCTGTTTGAGTATGTTTTCTATTTCTAAATAAATATTGTTCATAGATTTTCTTTTCAATTTGAGAGGATAAATTTACACAATTTTATTATTTGCCATTCAATTGTGTAAAAAAAAAATAATTTTGTTTATTGAAATTGATATTTTAGCAATAAAACTCTTTAAAAGTATAATAGTGATGGATTGTAATGATAAAAATAACTGTATTTCATGTAAAAGTGAAAACTTAAAACATGATAATTGCTCTATTAATATGTTTGATCGCAAACGTATTTTGATTATATGCACTGGGAATTCATGTCGAAGCCAAATGGCAGAAGGCTGGTTATTCTCATTTGATGAACGTTTAGATGTTTATTCAGCTGGAATTCGTCCAGAAAAAGAAGTGAATCCTTATGCAATAAAAGTAATGCAAGAAGTAGGTATAGACATTAGTCAAAACTATCCTAAATTTGTGGATGTTTTTATCAATGATGCTTTTGACTATTTAATTACTGTTTGTGATAATATAAGTGATGCTTGTCCTATTTTTACTGGCAATGTCAAGCAACGTTTACACATTGGATTTGAAGATCCTGCAGATGCAAAAGGAAGCCCTGAAGAAATTATTGAAATCTATCGAAGGATTAGGGATGAAATACGTGATGCTTTTTATAAGTTTTACAAAGATATTTAATAGTTTTTATTCAAGAGAAATAGTTTTTATTTGAACATTTTTTTTGTCAATAATTTTAAATGATCGTTTTAACAAAAATGGAGTAACTACAGTAGTAATTATCCCCATGATTACTAATATTGAGAACAATGAAATATCAATAAAACCATTTTGTAAAGCAATATTTGCGATAACTAATTCCATAATGCCTCTTGCATTCAAACCAATTCCCAATGTAATAGATTCTTGTTTAGGCATACGTGCTAATTTTCCACCTATATAACCTCCAAGAATTTTACTAATAAAAGAAGCAATGATTACAATTAATAATAAATACAAATTATTAATTGATAGTAAATTAAATTGAATTCCCATAGTAGTAAAGAAAATTGGTGCTAAAAACCCCATAGTAATACTGGATGTATTTTGTTGAACTTTTTTGAAATTATCAAGTCCAATCATTTCACGAGGTAATAATATTGCACCAAAGAATGCACCTATTACAAAGTGCAAACCAACTAATTCGGATAAGCTTGCAAAAATTAATACAAAAACCATCACTACTGCAAATAAAGATTCTTTTCCCTTCAGAAAATTTAAAAAGTTCTCAAATTGAGTATTCAGAAAACTAACCTTTTCTTTGGCTTTATGAAATAACCGGTAAGAAACAACCATTATTATCATAAAAATTAATACTTTAGCTACAGTAATCAATATTTTATATCCTAAATCTGAATAATTACTTACGCCATCTTTAAAATCAAGTATAACACCTAATACTAATAAAGAAATTACATCATTAAAAATAGCAGCAGAAATAATTTTTTGACCAATATCAGAATTAAGTTTACCTAAATCCATTAAAATTCGAATACTTACTGGTAAAGCCGTAATTGAAATACATAAAGCAAGAAAAATTGTTAGAGGAATTGGCAAACTAAAGATAAAACCTATAATAAAACCACTCAACATTGGAATAATAAAGCCTAAAAGGGCAATCCATATATTTCTGCCTTTTATTGACCTACGTAATTCATCAATATCTATTTCAAAACCGGCAAGAATTACCAATAAAAAAACGCCTAAGTCAGAAATAACTTTGATTTCTGAAGTGAAAGAAGCAAAACCTAATAAAGATGGACCAAGTATAAAACCAGCAATTACTTCACCTATCATTGCTGGCTGATGAATGCGTTCCATTATTTCGCCAAACATACGGGCTACTAATAATAAGAGTAACAATTCTACTACAAAAGGCATTGTTTGGCTTATAACTGGCATAATTTTAAAATGAAATTAACAACATTATTTTTTTTCAAAATTAAAGATAATTTTGAAATGTATTATTGTTTTTTTTAATTCAATTGTTAAATCTAAATCTTATTTACATGACATTTTTAAATTAAGAATTTTTATAGGATTAATTACAAACCAACAACAATATTTTGCTTACTTTGTAGTTTTAAAATACATAAATTATTTTGTTATGAAATATCTATACACTATACTGTTTAATGTTTTGATATTTACATCATTATATTCGCAAAATATTAATAATTTGCAGGATAATGACACCACTGCATTATTTCAAAAAAAGGTCTATCCGGCATTAAATAAATACGATAACAAACTTCAGTTTCATTTCCAAACAGGTGCAAGTGTATCTTCCTTTGGTAATAATACTTTGTTTTCTAAATGGATAGCTCCAAGTTTTTCATATAAAGTGAATCCTAAATTAAATTTGCATTTTGGTACTTTTGTTTTAAATGAAAATGCTAATTATCCTTCTTTAAACAGTGAGATGCATAATGCAGCCAAAACAGATCCTACACGTGTGTTCCTTAATTTATCAGGTGATTACCGATTAACTAAAAGTATTCGTTTAAGAGCTACTACTTTTAATGAATTGCCAAATGGAGATACCCCTCAAAATTATTTTTATTATAACCAATTAGGTATAGATATAAAGGTAACAGATAATTTTTTTATAAGTGCTGATTTTATTAATCAGAAAGGTCGAACTTCCCACGGAATGTACAATAATAGTATGTTTTTTAATTCAGATGATTATTTTGGAAACAGTTTCTTTAACAATATTTTTATTAACACTTTTCATTAATAATAATTTTTAGAAAATTTTAATATGGAAAAGACATCTTTTTTAGATCGCTTTAACAATTGGGCTCGCAAGTCTGTTGGTTTAAAGTTAGTTTCAATTGGTTTTTTAATTTTAATTTTGTTAATCCCTGCTTCAATGTTAAATTCACTGATTCGTGAACGTCAACAAACTAGAGATGGAGCAATTGCTGAGATAAATTCAAAATGGGGCGGAAGTCAGATAATAGGTGGTCCAATTATTACAATTCCATACAAATCAATTATTAAAAATAACGATGGTAAATGGGAAGATCAAATTAAATATGCCCATTTTTTACCTGATAATATTTTAATTAAAGGTGAAGTAAAACCACAAAAACGTTACAGAGGTATTTATGTTACGGTACTATATAACTCAAAGTTAAACATTAATGGAAGCTTTTCTCTTTTAAACATAACGCCTTTAAATATTCCAAAAGAAAACTTTTTTCCTGATGATGCTTTTGTTTCAATTGGAATTACTGATATGAAAGGAATTAAGAGTAATATTATTTTCAAAATAAACGATTCTTCTTTTCAAATGGAGCCAGGTATAAAGTCGTCTGATATTTTTTCTTCAGGTGTTAGTATACCTATAAAAATTAAAATGGAGGAAAATTATGATTTTAGCTTTGATTTAGACATAAATGGTAGCCGCAATCTTTCATTTTTGCCTTTTGGTAAAGAAACAAAAGTTGAAATTAAATCCAATTGGAGTAATCCAAGTTTTGAAGGTAGTTTTTTACCCGATGAACGTGAAATTTCCACCAATGGTTTTGTAGCTAAATGGAAAGTATTACAGTTAAATCGTAATTATCCTCAACAGGGTTGTGGTGCTTTTTTAGGCGAAAATCCAGTGCAAAATATCAGTAATGGATATTCAAATAGAGATTATTATTCTGATGACTATGCTTCAATGGCTAATGATGAAAATAACATAGCTTCGTTTGGTGTAAGACTTATGTTACCAATAGATGAATATCAGAAAACGACGCGTTCTGCTAAATATAATATTATGTTTATTTTTCTTACTTTTTTGGCCTTTTTCTTTATGGAAATTTTAAATAAAAACAGAATACATCCAATTCAATATTTGTTAGTTGGATTCTCAATTTGTTTGTTTTACATCCTATTATTATCTATTTCTGAATATTTAAAATTCAATATAGCTTATTGGATAGCAAGTGTAGCCATATTGCTATTGATTACTTTATATGCAAAAAGTATTTTTAAAAGCAATAAAATTACAGCTTTAACTGCAATTATATTGGCAATATTATATGGCTTTTTCTATTCGATTTTGCAATTACAAGATTATGCGCTATTAATGGGAAGTCTAGGTCTTTTGTTAATTTTAGCTGTTATAATGTACTTAACTCGCAATATTAATTGGTATTCAATAGCTAATCCAAAATCTGAATCCTAGATTTATTTTAAAGTTTGAATATTTTAGGCTTGTTTATTAGTTCAAGTAAAGGAAATTTAAAACAAAAATAGCTATTACAAAAAACTAATCGACTTTAACTATTTTTTTAATGCTTTATTATACTAGTAAGCTAACCATTTATTTCTTCAAATACATCATAAGTAATCAAATTCAGTTGCTTACAAAGATTATTATTGTTTTTTTTTAAATAAAAATAAGCTGATTGCTTACAAAATTTGCTATTTTTGTCAGAATTGTATAAATTTGCAGACTTTTAATTGAATCTAATATATATGAGTTTTAGAATCGTAGTCTTAGCTAAGCAGGTTCCCGATACCCGTAATGTAGGAAAAGATGCCATGAAGGCAGATGGAACTGTTAACCGTGCTGCATTACCTGCTATTTACAACCCTGAAGATTTGAATGCACTTGAAATGGCACTTCACATCAAAAGTAAAATCGAAGATGCCGAAGTTATTATCCTCACTATGGGGCCACCTCGTGCTGCTGAAATTATTCGTGAATCTATTTATCGCGGTGCAAATGCAGGTTATTTAATTACAGACAGAAAATTTGCAGGTTCTGATACGTTGGCAACCTCTTATGCAATTTCTTTAGCTGTTAAAAAATTAGCACCTTACCATTTAGTAATATCAGGTCGTCAGGCTATTGATGGAGATACCGCACAAGTAGGTCCTCAAACTGCTGAAAAGCTTAATATACCTCAAATTACCTATGCCGAAGAAGTCGTTTCAGTTGATGAAACACAAATAACTATTAAAAGAAGACTCGAAAGAGGTATTGAAGTAGTTAAAACAAGTTTCCCCGCACTAATTACAGTTCATAGTTCAGCACCTGAGTGCCGTCCTCGAAATGCAAAATTGCTGATGAAACACAAACATGCTCGCACTGTAACTGAATTACAGGAAGAAACTCGAGACTATACAGAATTGTATAATAAGAGACCTTATCTTCAAATAGAAGAATGGACTGTTGCTGATTTGAATGCTGATGTAGAATTGCTTGGATTATCAGGCTCACCTACCAAGGTTAAAAAAATTGAAAATGTTGTTCTTCAACAAAAAGAAACTATTCTTTTAACAGATGCTGATAAAGATGTTGAAAGCCTTATGCAAGAATTAATTGCAGCTCACATCATCGGTTAATAACTATTTTTATTGATAAAATTAATTTAAAATATGTAATAGTCTTAGTATAATATTCATACAAACCGAGAATATTATTATTAGGTATATTCCATGTAACAAATAAAAAAATAATACATGAATAATATTTTTGTTTATTGTGAAGTGAATGAAGATGGTTTAATAGCTGATGTAAGCCTTGAGTTATTATCAAAAGGGCGTAAATTAGCCAACGACCTTACTATTAAACTGGAAGCAGTAGTTATAGGTGACCAAATTCAAAACATAGAAAATCAACTTTATCCTTATGGAGTTGATGTAATTCATATAGCTCAAGATGCTCGATTGTTCCCATATACTACTTTACCGCATGCATCTATTGTTGTAAACCTTTTTAAAGAAGAAAAACCGGAAATAGCTTTGTTTGGAGCTACATCTGTAGGTAGAGATCTTGCACCGAGAGTAGCTTCTGCTTTGCGTTGTGGTTTAACAGCAGATTGTACAAGTTTAGAAATTGGTGATCATACCGAAAACAAAACACAAAAATTATATAAAAATCTATTGTATCAAATTCGTCCAGCATTTGGTGGAAATATAATTGCAACCATTATAAATCCTGACACACGCCCACAAATGGCTACTGTTAGAGAAGGTGTGATGAAGCAAGAGATTTTTTCTCAAAACTATAAAGGCAAATTAAAAAAGATTAACATTGATAAGTTTTTACAAGAAGATGATTTTTTAGTAGAAATACTTGAAAGACATATCGAAAGTCAAAAAATAAACATCAAAGGCGCACAAATTATTATTGCTGGAGGCTATGGTGTAGGTACAAAAGAAAATTTCGCATTACTTCACCAATTAGCCGAAGTAATTGGTGGAGAAGTAGGAGCTTCAAGAGCTGCTGTTGACGCTGGTTTGGTTGAACATGCACGTCAAATTGGACAAACAGGGATTACTGTTCGCCCAAAATTATACATTGCTTGTGGTATTTCCGGCGCTGTTCAACACCGAGCTGGTATGGATCAAAGTGCTAAAATTATTTCTATAAATAATGATCCTAAAGCACCTATCAACAAAATTGCTGATTATACAATTATTGGTAATGTAGGTGATATTTTACCTAAAATGATTAAGTATTATAAAGAAAATTCAAAATAAAAAACAAGATAATAATGGCAAATTTTTATACAGATAACGAAGACTTAAAATTTCATCTTACACATCCTTTGATGGAAAAAATGGTAAGCCTGAAAGAAAGAAATTTTGCTGATAAAGATAAATACGATTTTGCACCAGTCGATTTTGAGGATACAATGGACAATTATGAAAAAATCCTTGAAATTATTGGTGAAATTGCAGGGGATATTATTGCAGAAAATGCTGAATCTGTTGACCATGATGGTCCTGTTTTAGAAAATAATAAAGTTACGTATGCAAAAGGAACCCAACAAAACTATGATGCTATGCATCAAGCTGGTGTTGTTGGTATTTCATTGCCTCGTAAATATGGTGGATTAAACTTTTCATTCGTACCTTATGTAATGTCTGCTGAATTAGTAGCTCGTGCTGATGCAGGATTTGCTAATATATGGGGATTACAAGATTGTGCCGAAACCATTCACGAATTTGGTTCAGAGGAAATTAAAGATTTGTTTTTACCACGCTTTAATCGTGATGGTGCAACAGCAGCTATGGATTTAACTGAACCAGATGCAGGTTCTGACTTGCAAGCTGTTCAACTTAAAGCCACTTACGACGAAAAAGCAGAATGCTGGAAATTAAATGGAGTAAAACGTTTTATTACCAATGGCGATGCTGATGTTTCATTAGTCTTGGCACGTTCCGAAGCAGGAACTTCTGATGCACGTGGATTATCATTATTCGTTTACGACAGAAAAGAAAACGCAATGACGGTTCGTCGTATTGAAAACAAATTGGGTATTAAAGGTTCTCCAACCTGTGAATTAGTATTTACCGATGCTCCGGCTAAGTTAGTAGGTGATCGCAAAATGGGATTGATAAAATATGTAATGTCATTGATGAACTCAGCACGCTTAGGTGTTGGAGCTCAGTCTGTTGGTATTGCTGAAGCTGCTTATCGTGAAGCTTTAAAATATGCTCATGAGAGAGAACAATTTGGTAAGGCAATTATTGAATATCCTGCAGTTTATGAGATGCTTACGAATATGAGAGCAAAAACAGATGCTATTCGTACACTACTATACGAAACCTGCAGATATGTTGATATTTATAAATCTTATAGTTCTATTTCTGAAGAAAGAAGTTTAACTCCTGAAGAAAGAAATGATTTTAAACTTAATCAAAAAATAGCTGATGTTTATACACCATTGCTAAAACTATTTTCGAGTGAGTATTGTAATCAAATAGCTTACGATTCTCTTCAGGTTCATGGTGGAACTGGCTTTATGAAAGACTTTCCAATAGAACGTATTTTTAGAGATGCTCGTATTACTACTATTTATGAAGGAACTTCTCAATTACAGGTAGTTGCTGCAATTCGTGGCGTAAGTAATGGTTTGTATCTGAAAATATTACGCGATAATGAACAAATTATAGTAAATCCTGAATTTGATTATCTAAAACATTCATTAGTAAAAATGACTGATCAATTTGCTAAAACAATTGAAAAAGTTACTGCTACTGAAAATGCTGAATTATATGACTTTCACGCTCGTCGTTTAGTTGAAATGGCTGGGAATATTATTATTGGTTATTTATTGCTTTTTGATGCAAACCGTAATGATAGGTTTAAAAAATCTGCAGAAATATTCATTCGATTAGGCAAAACTGAAAATACACAAAAAGTTAGTTTTATTAATAGTTTTGATGTTAAAGAATTAGGATATTACAAGTATTAAGTTATTTTTGTTGTCCAAATTAATCAGAAATAAATAAAAGTATGTTCAAAGTTAAAGTGTTTATTACTAAGTTAATCCATGGTGAATATAGTTTTCAGTATGTTGATTTATTTAGAAGAAATGGATTAAGAAGCCCATTTTTAAGATGTATTAAAGATGAGTTTCAATTTCATATACTTATGTTTGTTAAAAAAGACCCTAAATTAAAAGTATTTGAAACTTCTGAAAATATTCAGTTTGGCAACGCAATTTCTTCATTAACTCCAGATGAACTTCTCAAAACAAAAGGTTTACCATTTTGCTTTAATGCTTTTATGTTTGATAAACATGAAGTAATAATGATTGGTTATCACGAAACTATTCAAAATACAAAATTTAAATCTGTTTATGCTTTCGCAAATGGAGTTTATATAATGGGTGAATATTGTTTTACTGAAATCAAAAAAGATAATACTTTAAGCATTTCAAAAACTTTAATTAAAAAATATACATCTGAATCAACAGAAAGTTTAGATAAATTTTATATCAAAGATAAAAACAAAAATTATATCTATTTTGCTGATAATGGTTTTGATATTTGTGTTAAATATTTTCTTGCAAGTGACGCTAAATCAAAAGAAATTTATTCGATTTTTTCAAATTCGATTTTAAAAACTGATGATAATAACAATGATATTATTGAATCAAAACTTTCTGAAATGTTTTGATTTTGATTATAATACAACTATATAATTTTTTATAATGAAGAGAGGTGTAATACCTCTCTTTTTATTTTATGTTTTCCTCGTAATAAGCTTTGTTTTTTTTAAAGAATATGCTTTACATTTGCAATAAAAAGCTTAAATTATATTTTAAATATTTGATGATTTTATAAATGAAAAGAATGGATACAAATATACATTTTGCATTTAAACATCTGCAACCTCAATTTAAAGGTGATATTTTTACAGATGAAACTATGCGATTGCTCTATGCAACCGATGCTTCTGCATATCGCGAAATACCGCTTGCGGTGGTCCGTCCTAAAGATAAGGAAGATATTCGCTTGCTCATTCAATTTGCAAATGAATATAAAACATCTCTTATTCCACGTACGGCAGGAACTTCATTGGCAGGACAAGTAGTTGGAAATGGAATTATTGTTGATGTTTCCAAATATATGTGTCGCATTCTCGAAATCAACGAAGCCGAACATTGGGTGAGAGTTGAACCGGGTGTGGTTTTAGATGAACTTAATAAAATTGTAGCTAAGAAAGGTTTGTTTTTTGGACCCGAAACATCTACCTCAAATCGTTGTATGATAGGAGGGATGGTAGGAAATAATTCATGTGGAGCACATTCGTTGATATATGGCAGTACTCGTGAACATACCATTGCAATTAAAGGCTTTTTAAGTGATGGTTCTGAAGTAGATTTTAAACCGCTTAATAAAATAGAATTTGAAGAAAAACTTATTGGTAACACATTAGAAAATAAGATATATCAGCAAATAAACGAAGTATTAAATAATAAAGAAAATCAAGCTGAAATTATTGCTCAATATCCAGATAAATCATTAGAACGTCGAAATACAGGTTATGCTATAGATTTATTAATGGATATGCAGCCATTTTCGGAGGCAGGAGCTGAGTTTAATTTTTCAAAACTATTGGCAGGTTCTGAAGGTACATTGGCATTTTCGACTGAAATTACACTTAATCTTGTGCCATTGCCACCCAAAGATGTTGCTTTGGTTTGTATTCATTGTAACAGCTTAAAAGATGCATTAAAAGGCAATATCATTGCATTGAAACATCTTCCTGTTGCTATTGAACTTATGGACGATATTATTATGGATTGTACCAAAGACAATATTGAACAACGGAAAAATCGTTTTTTTATTGAAGGAAATCCAAAGGCAATGCTTATTGTAGAATTTGCAATGGAATCGAAAGAAGCTATTTTACAAGCTGCTGAAAATCTTGAAAAAGATATGAGAGCAGCTGGATTTGGTTATCATTTTCCGATTGTATTTGGTGATGATGTCAAAAAAGTTTGGAATTTAAGAAAAGCTGGTTTAGGGGTATTGTCAAATATTCCTGGAGATGCAAAACCTGTTCCTGTAATTGAAGATACAGCTGTAAATCCACAATTTTTACCCGAATATATTGATGAATTTCAAGCAATACTTGATAAGTATAAGTTGAATTGTGTCTATTATGCACACATTGCAACTGGTGAATTACATTTACGTCCTGTATTGAACTTAAAAGACCCTAAAGATGTGGAATTATTTCATACTGTAGCATTGGAAACAGCACAATTGGTAAAGAAATATAAAGGTTCTTTGAGTGGTGAACATGGTGATGGCAGGTTAAGAGGAGAGTTTATACCTTTAATGATTGGCGAAAAGAACTATAAAATTATTCAACAAATAAAAGAAACTTGGGATCCACAGCATATTTTTAATCCCGGTAAAATTGTGGATACTCCTCCCATGAATACTTTTTTGCGTTTTGAAGCAGGCAAAAAAGAAAAGATAATTGAAACCATTTTTGATTTTTCAAAAGATAAAGGCATATTACGTGCTGCAGAAAAATGCAATGGTTCGGGCGATTGTCGTAAATCGGAAATTATTGGTGGAACAATGTGTCCGAGTTTTATGGCTACACGAGATGAAAACGCTACCACACGTTCCAGAGCCAATATATTGCGTGAATTTCTTACCCGTTCTGATAAAGAAAATCCTTTCGATCACAAAGAAATTTATGAAGTATTCGATTTATGTTTGTCATGTAAAGCATGTAAATCGGAATGTCCATCGAGTGTGGATATAGCAAAACTAAAAGCTGAGTTTTTGCAACATTATTACGATGCCAATGGTATTCCTTTAAGAACAAGAGCTATTGCTTATATTTCACGTATCAATGCGTTGGGTTCTATGGTAACGCCTGTTACGAATTTTTTTATGAGTAACTCATTTACTTCTGGTATTGCGAAAGCTGTATTGGGTTTTTCACCAAAGCGTAGCATTCCTTTATTGTCGAAAATAACACTTAGAAAATGGGTTGCAAAAAATAGATTAACGGGAGATTATCCCTATGGGAAAGTATATTTATTTGCTGATGAATTTACCAATTTTAATGAATCAGATATTGGGATTAAAGCTATTCGCTTACTTGCCATATTAGGTTATGAAGTTATTATTCCCAAACATTTGGAAAGTGGAAGGACTTATCTTTCAAAAGGATTGATAAGAACTGCAAAAAAGATTGCCATACAAAATACAATTTATTTAAAAGATATTATTTCAGAAACAACGCCACTTATTGGAATAGAACCTTCGGCAATACTTAGTTTTAGAGATGAATATCCTGAATTGGTTGGAAAAGATTTATTGCAGGATGCATTAAAATTGGCATGTAATACATTGATGTTCGATGAATTTTTTATGCGTGAGGTTAAGAAAGGAAAAATAAGCAAGGAAAGTTTTTGTAAAGTAGCAAAACAAATTAAACTACACGGGCATTGTCAGCAAAAATCAATAGCTTCTACATTGCCTACAAAAAAGATGTTGGCTTTTCCCGAAAACTATTCTGTAGAAGAAATTCCATCGGGTTGTTGTGGTATGGCAGGTTCGTTTGGTTACGAAAAAGAGCATTATGATATTTCGATGAAGGTAGGAGAGTTGGTTTTGTTCCCTTCAATAAGAGAAACGCCTAATGATAAAATTATAGCAGCATTAGGCACCAGTTGTCGCTGCCAAATAAAAGATGGAACAGGACGCGAAGCATTGCACCCTGTAGAAATTATGTTTGATGCATTAGAAAAATAGGAATTGCTATAGAATAGATTGTTTGAATCTAATAGTCCATTTTTATAAGGAAAAAGCCAGTCAGAATATTATTTATCTGACTGGCTTTATATTTATTATAATTCAAAAAGAGGCAGTTTCATTTTTAAAATAGCTTCTTTTTAAATTTTGATAATACATTATTTTGCGTAACTAATAGCTCTGGTTTCCCTAATAACCGTTATTTTTATTTGTCCGGGATAAGTCATCTCGTTTTGAATTTTATGAGATAAATCAAATGATAATTGGTTAGCTTCTGCATCCGAAATTTTATCAGCACCTACGATTACACGCAACTCTCTACCAGCTTGTATTGCATAAGTTTTAATAACGCCTGGGTAGGAGAGCGCCAATTCTTCCAGATTATTCAATCTATTAATATAAGCATCTACAACCTCTCTGCGAGCACCGGGACGAGCACCTGAAATGGCATCGCAAACTTGAACAATTGGAGCAATTAAAGATTCCATTTCTACTTCATCGTGGTGAGAACCAATAGCATTACAAATTTCAGGTTTTTCTTTAAACTTTTCAGCCAGTTTCATGCCTAATATTGCATGTGGTAAATCTGGTTCATTATCGGGTACTTTTCCTATATCGTGTAATAAACCGGCACGTTTTGCTATTTTAGGGTTTAAACCAAGTTCTGCAGCCATAGTTGCACATAAATTAGCAACTTCTTTTGAGTGCTGCAATAAGTTTTGCCCATAAGATGAACGGTATTTCATTTTCCCAACCAAACGAATTAATTCATGGTGCATATTTAAAATGCCAAGGTCAATAGTTGTACGTTTCCCTATTTCAATAATTTCCTGCTCAATTTGCTTCTTAACTTTTACTACAACTTCCTCAATACGAGCTGGGTGAATTCTACCATCTGTAACTAATTTGTGCAATGATAATCTGGCAATCTCTCTTCTAACTGGATCAAATCCTGAAATAATAATAGCATCAGGCGAATCGTCAATAATAATTTCAACACCGGTTGCAGCTTCTAAAGCTCTGATATTTCTTCCTTCACGACCGATGATTCTACCTTTGATTTCGTCGTTTTCAATATTAAAAACTGAAACAGAGTTTTCAATAGCATGTTCTACAGCAGTACGCTGTAATGTTTCAATTACAATCTTTTTAGCTTCAAGATTAGCTGTAATTTTAGCTTCATCTACTACATCTTTTATCAAGTTTATTGCCTCATTTTTTGCTTCATCCTGAAGTGCTTCAATTATCTGAATTTTTGCTTCTTCAGCAGATAGCCCTGCAATAGCTTGAAGTTTTTCTATCTGACTTTTATGTAACTTATCAAGATCTCCTTGCTTTTTATTGATAATTTCCAATTGATTGTTTAAGTTCTCACGAACAGCAGTTAATTCATTTTGTTTACGTTGAATTTCTTCAATTTTTTGAGACAACGTATTTTCTTTCTGTTTAATACGATTTTCACTTTTCTGAATATTGCTATTCTTTTCCAGAATAATACTTTCGTGTTCAGATTTAAGTTGTAGGAATCTTTCTTTTGCTTGAAGCATTTTTTCTTTTTTGATAACTTCAGCTTTTTCTTCGGCCTCTCTTATAATAAGTTGGCTCTTTTTATCTGCATATTTTCTTAAAACAGTAGAAGCTAAAATAGCCCCTAATGCCAATGAAAATAATGCAACGATAATAGTAAGTGTTAAACTCATAGTAGTTTTATTATTAGTTAATATATAATTAGTAAGTACTAAAAATAAAAAAACCCGCAATCAATTCGATAGAGTTTTGTAAACCCCTAAATGAAATTTATAGAGTTGCCAGAAGCATCGAATGTCCACTGTCTCTTATTAGGAGAACCCAACGAATTGGGCTGAGGCCTACTCTGAACTTCAGTAAGCGTAATACTCTAGTTAATATAATGTTGAGTTTACAAACTGTAAGTGAATAATTGCGGGTATATCTTACGATAAGTGTATGATTTTTTCAAAGAACGTAATCTATTAAAAGCTAGATATATTTTTATTTAAAACATTGTCTATTTCACTTAGTTTCATTACTAATTCGTTATCATTGAAAGAAAGTTGTTCTTCAAATTTTAACGAACTTGTTGTATATTGTAATGCAACCAATGCCAACAAATCTTGTTTATCCTTAAAAGCATAATTTTGAGCATATTCCATTAACTTTTCGGATAATAATTTGGTTGCTCTTCTAAAAATCTCTTCTTCATCTTTTTCTATCGTTAGCTTGTATTGTCTGTCAGCTATCCTTACTGTTATCGAGATTTCTTCCATTAAGTTTAATATTCAAAAATATCTATTTATTTAAAAGACCTATACACTTTTCAACCTCCCGCAGTATTTCGTTGATTTTTATTTTTTGATCAAACGAATTTGTACTACTTTCCAGCGATTTTGCAATTTTTAGTACCTTGTACTTTTCTTCTGATTTATTTATTATTATTTTTTGATTTTCAATTAAATTGCTTAATTCTTCTTTTGTTTTTAATAATTGAGCGTTTTCAATTTTAAGTTGATTGTTTTGTTCAATTAGTTTACGTAATTTAAACTCAATTCCTGATACTAAAATACTTAAATCTTGCATAAAAAAGAAAACTTTCCACAAAAATTGTTTTACAAATATACAACCTATTTTTTAATTCTACAATAATTTATTAACAAAGTATAAAATATAGATTATGAAAAGCTTATCTTATTGTTTTACTTTATCTTCCTTTTTTATTTTCTTTTATTTTATTCTTATTTGAAAGTGTAAATTTATATGGCAAATTATATTGAACCCTAACATTTTTCCCTCTTTGTTTGGCAGGAATCCATTTGGGCATAAGTTTTGTAACTCTCACAGCTTCTTCATCGCAGCCACCACCAATGCCTCGCAAAATCTTTATATTACTAACACTTCCATCCTCTTCAATAACAAAGGCGATAAAAACGGTGCCTTCTATTCCTACTTCTCTAGCATGTTTAGGATAAACCAGATTTTTAACCAAAAAATCCATTCGCGCTTTATCTCCTCCTGGAAAAGATGGAGGATTTTCTACTACCATAAATAATTCTGAGCTATCGGTATCAGTAACATTGTTGGAATTAACTTGAGAAAAAGTTTGATTATTAAAGCAGTATAAAATAACAAAAGCTAGAATTGAAAATATTTGTATGATTTTTTTCATTTTTTTTAAATTTCTGCGGTAAAAGTAATATTTTTACAACAAATATATGTGTATGACCGAAGAATTTTTACATTATCTATGGAAATTTAAGTTGTTAAAAGGAGAATTACTACTTTCTAATGGCGATAAGATCGAAATCATTCACCAAGGAATTCATAATACAGATGCTGGTCCCGATTTCTTTAACGCAAAACTTAAAATTGGCGATACCGTTTGGGCTGGGAATGTGGAAATTCATACTAAAGCTTCTGATTGGTATTTGCATCAGCATCAAAATGATATGGCTTATGATACCATTATTTTGCATGTAGTGTATCAAAATGATGTTGATGTGAAGCGAAAGAATAACGAAATTATTCCACAACTTGAAATTAAAAATGCGTTTGATACTAACTTATTCTCAAAATATCAGGATTTTATATCTAATAAGAATTGGATTCCTTGTGAAAAGATTTTTAAAAATACCAATCAGTTTATACTGAAAATTTGGCTTGAACGCTTGTTGGTAGAACGTATTGAGCGTAAAACAATAGAAATTAAGGCTAAATTTATATCAAATAACAATAATTTTGAAGAAAGTTTTTATCAGATATTAGCTAAAAATTTTGGTTTTAAACTCAATGCGCTTCCTTTTGAATTATTAGCAAATTCATTGCCAATTAGTATATTGGCAAAGCATAAAAATAGTGATTTCCAATTGGCTGCACTCTTTTTTGGTCAGGCTGGTTTGCTGAATGAAGGATTTAAAGATGCTTATCCTCAAAGTTTATATGTTGAATATGAGTTTTTAAAAAAGAAATATCACATAACTCCAATTGCGGGTCATTTATGGAAGTTCTTGCGTTTACGACCCTCTAATTTTCCAACTATACGTATAGCTCAGTTTTCCAATTTAATCTATCAATCAAAACATTTATTCTCAAAAATTATTGAAGCTGATGATATTCAAACTATTTATCAACTTTTTCAGGTTTCAGCTTCTTCCTATTTCGATAATCATTATTCTTTTGACGAATCTATTGAAATAAAAAAATCAAAATTTATTGGAAAGTCAACTATTGATTTATTAATCATAAATAGTATTATTCCGATGTTGTTTTTCTATGCTTCCGAAAAAGATGACAAGGTTTATCAGGAACGTGGATTGCGTTTTTTAGAACAAATTAAACCTGAGAATAATAGTATTATTAAAAAATGGATAAGTATCAGTTGTACAGTTGAGAGTGCATTTCAATCACAAGCTTTGCTTGAACTGAAAAACAATTATTGCAACAACAAAAAATGCTTACAATGTAGCATTGGAAACGACTTGTTGAAGAAAAATATAACTATCATATAGATATTTATACTTTTTTATTCTGCTTTATTATTCTCTGATTGTCCAAATTTACATACTTTAATACACAATCCGCAACTATGCTTTCTGCCTATAGTGGTTTTAAAATTAAGTCTGTATTGATTGCACTTATATACATCTATCATTTTATCTCTTTCAACACCATTTTGCCATCCATGATTTTTTATTGCATTGCAAGGACAAATGCTAACACAGTTTTGACAGCTTCCGCATTTATTGTTGTTTATGGGTTTGGCTTTTACAAAGTCTGCATTAGTTAAAGTTGTAAAAAGCTTAACTCGAGGACCATATTCAGGAGTTATCAGTAAAGAAGACTTACCTATCCAACCCAATCCGGCTCTTGTAGCTGCTGTTTTCTGCGGAAATTGACAGAAATTTTCTAACTGTTTGTTACTTTCTATCGGACTTGGTATTCCTATGCTTTTGAATTGATATCCCCATGCTTGTAATAAACTCTCAGTAAGTTCAATTAATTTCATTATCGGTTCATTCAACGAATTTAAGTGCTTGTGAAATAATTCTTCGTTTATATCCAACGTATTTACGATATCGTAATCATAATGAACAGCCACTGAAATTGCGGTAGGTAATCCGTGCGTTAAATCTGCACTAATTTCGGATACATCACCAAATCCCACCAATGAAGCACCATTTGCCTTGAGCAAACTTACTAATTCTGCTTGTTGTTTATTTGGTTCGCTCATTTTTTATTTTTGGTATATACTGATATCCAATTTATTTTCCACAAAAATACATTATTTATTAAAAATAAAACTGTCAGGTTGGGAAAAACTGACTGTTTTATTATTATAACTTAAATTTTTCTATTCCACCTGCAATATCTCTACTTCGCCACTTGCGGTGGTGCTGGGATTGACAAATATAAGGAAGCGGTTGGTAATGTGGTTTTGAAGAGAGGCTCTCCCTGTCAGCTAATTACTAGCAGGGTAGTACCTCGATTAGCGGTAGTTTTAATTGTTTTCTTTTTCAAGTTTTATTTTTTTTCTTCGCTTAATGTCAAAATATAAAAATAATGTACTAACCGACGTAAACAAAATACCAAATATTAATATAGTTATACTATTATATTTGTTTATGACATTTTTTGGATTCAAATAATCGTTTGTTTTAGTAGAAATTCCAAAAGTCAACACTTTTTCTATTGCATTTATTTTCGTCATGTCATATTTAGAAATAAAAATCTTCAACGAATCACCGTTTTTAATTGATTGTTCAAATTTGGTTTTGTCAAAATAATTAGCAAAATCAGCGCTAATTTGAAAACCTGGTGAATATTTTTTCAAGTAAATAAAATAGTTGTAAGTAGTACTTCTTATACTTATATCTTTATCAAACGAATAACTTAGAACAGTTCCATTGATTTCAACCAAGTCTGATGTGGAAGTTATTTTGTCTTTAATTAAATAAAACCCAATAAAAATGAGTCCAACTAATATAAAGAAAATATCCATGATTGGATTTGTATTTCTCATTTGTCTTTTATCTTATTAATTGTCATTTTCTCGAAATTCAGGGTTATTATAAGCATTCAAACTTTTGTTTCAGAAGTCAATGTCTCCCCGCAATCAGGGAAATTACCAGTTGTATTTTATTTATCTTTAATTCTATTCATTAACTTACCGAATAACCCTTTATTGCTAGATTTATCTTCAAATAATTGACTCTTTAAATTCAATCGATGAGTGTCTGGATTAATATATTTGCCATTTTTCTCAATTAAAAGCACCTTAATTTCTGATTTATGATAAATTTCAATATTTCCATCTCCCACATCTTCAATACGAGTTCTATGTAATTCATCATTTACATTGAAATTTTTGAATAAATCTTCATAGAAAACATTTGACGTTTTCGATAATTCAATTAATTTTTCAATTTCAAATTTTGTAACAATTTTTGATGTAGCACTATATATTATAGATTCTTTTCTGTCTCTATTAAAAAATATATTAAATAAATCGGAAATTTTAATTACAAGATAGGGCCAATCTTTATTTTCTCTGGATTTCAAACAATATTCTTTATTCCAAATGGCATCCAATTCAATAATTAGAATTGCTTCGTAATCAGTATTTATATTTATTGCTACCCAATATGAATCGTGGAGCATAACATATTTAAAAAAGTCTATGAAATTTGTTTTATAAGATTTTGACCAATCAAATGTATCTTGAAAACATGCTTCTGATATCCAGTTTGATTTTCTCTTCATAACATTGGTCATTTTTTAATATTGGTGCTAACATCTGTGTAAACACAATTGCGTTTATTTCTGCCTTAGTTGTAGTAAATATCTTTGTTAAACTGTTTTTTATTAATGATATTTCAGAAAGTATGCTTTTCTCTTTATTGTGTTTATTTATCCACAAAGATACAATTATTATAATATCTTGTATTTATTTTAACAAAAACCCCAAGGCTTATATAGCCTTGGGGTTTGTAGTGCAGTATTACTCGATTATGCGAGCCAACTTATGTATGAATAGATTTATTACGAATTGGTAAGCATTTTGAATTTTGCCTCTAAAAGTACAACTTCTTGTTTGGCATTTTCAATTTTCTTGGCAAATTCGTTTTTCAAAATATCAGCTTGTTTCGAATGTGCTAAGAACCCGATGTTGTTTTCCCACAAATTAATATCCTCTTTCAACTTCGATATTTTGCTCGAAACAAAAATCTTTTCTTTCCCTATCATTTGTCGTCCATCACCGGTTTCTTTCATACTTTCCACTTTGCTTCTATAACTAATTGCAGAAGCTTCGGAATTGTTTATTTTTAATTGATCGAAACAATTATTAATTACTACTCGAAACTCGGCTTGAATTCTTTCTTTTTCCTTAATAGGAATGTGTCCGATTTCTGACCATTCTCTTTGAAAATCTTTCAGTGTTTGCAAGTTTTCGTTGCGAACTTCGCTAAACTGGAAGGTCTTAATTTTTTCAATAAGATCTTGTTTCAACTTAAGATTAGTGGCTTCGTTTTCATTGATATGAGAGAAGAAATCAGCTTTTGTTTTAAAGAATTCATCGCAAGCCGCTCTGAAACGTGACCATAATTTATCCTGGTGTTTGCGAGGAACCGGTCCGATTTCTTTCCATTGTTTTTGCAAATTCAATAATTCTGTAGTTGCATATTTCCAATCAGTACGATCTTTGATGGCTTCAGCTTGTAAGCAAAGTTCAACTTTTAGGTTGTAGTTATTTTGTTGATCATCTTTTACTTTTCCAAAAAACTCATTTTTAGTGGCAAAAAAAGTATCTAAATATGTTTTAAAACGAGCCCATATTTCATTGTTTTGTTTTTTAGGTGCTTGTCCAACAGTTTTCCAGATTTTAAGTAAATCATTTAATTCATTTGTGGCATCTTGCCATTCTTTTAAATTATTACATTCAGTCGATAGAATTTGTTCTGCTTTTTCACAAAGTGCTGTTTTTGCAATTAAATTATTTTCTTCCTGTTTGTGTTGTGTTTCATAAAACTCATGACGGCGTTGGTTTATTTGGTCAGAAGCAGTTTTAAATCTTTCCCATATTTCATCTTTTTTATCAAGAGGCACAGGACCTGTTTCTTTCCATTCATCATGGTATTCTTGCAATTTTTTAAAAGATACGATAATAGAAGGTTCTATCAACAATTCTTCAGCTTTTTCGCAAAGTTGAATTTTTGCCTCCATATTTTTTCTAAGGTCGAGATCTTTTAATTCTTTGTTTATTTTTACTTTGTCGAAAAACTTTTCAATTAAAAAATGATAGTTTTGCCATAAGGTATTGTTATCGGTATGAGGAACTTGTCCGATACCTTTCCATTTTTCCTGCAAGACTTTAAAATCATCGTAGGTTTTCTTTAAAGTTTCTTCTGAATTGATAAGAACTTTTAAATCTTCGATGATTTGTTGTTTTTTAGCTAAATTTTCAATTTTAATTTTGTCTTGTTCTTCGTTGTATTTGTTTTTTCGCTCTCTGTAAACATCAAAAGCGGCTTTGAATCTAACTTCTGTTTCATCTTCAATTGGGCTAAAATCTTCTTTAACACCACCTTCTTCGATGAATTTTTCATATATCTGATGCTTTTCTTCTTTAATTATTTTAAGAAAAGCTACTTTAATAAGTGCAACTTTGGTTTTTATGCTATTGATGTTTCCTTCATGAACCAATACGCTAAGATTTTCGATAAGTTCATCTTTGGTAAGATGGCTGTATTTTTCTTCTAATTCTAAATCATTTAATTCATGTTCTAACTCATCAACATCTTCTATTTCATCAATGTCAATAGCTTTTGGTTCTTCGATACTTTCAATCGCTGTTTCTAAAGCAGTAGTAGGTAATATTTCAGCAATAGGCTCCTTAATTTCTATAGTATTTTCAGCTTCTTCTGCAATATTTTCTATTATTTCTTCAGTTGGTTTTTCTACCTCTGTAATTGCTTCAACTTGCTGTTCGACTTCAACAAAAGGTTCAATAGTTATTACTTCAACGGTAGGAATTTCTTCTACAATGACTTCTTCGTTTTCTTTGTCAAGTGTAGTTGTTGTTTCTTTTTCTGAGGCAGAAATTTCTTCTTCTTTTAGTGTTTCAACTTCGGCAACTATTGTGTCGTTTTCGGTTTCAATACTTGCTTCTGGAGCAAGGATGGTTTCAATTTCTTCGACTTCTAAAGCCGATCTTTTCATATCAGGTGTGTTTTCGATTACCTGATTTTCTGTTTGTGGTACTTCGTTGTTAATTACTTCTTCCTGATTTTCTACAGGTTCTAAGGATAAATTTTTCATATACTTTTCTGTATTTTTAACAGATTTAGAATTCTCTTTCCATCAATGTTAATGGAAATCCGATAGAGATGATCTGTACGTTAATGATTAATAATAAAATGAACTATAATTTAAATAAATTTCCCTTTTGAAAAGGGAAAGCAAAAGTATGAATTATTTGTAATTATGCAAACTTAATTTTAATTTTATTTTAAGCAAACATCTAATATTGTTCGCATGGAGAATGATTATGTGTTAAGATTTTAACTAATAATGATTAGGAATTATTTGAGTTTAATCTCTTGCTTTGGGATTAAAAAGAATATATCCAAGATTAAACATTAGTGAGAATGGTTGATCCATATTTTGATAGTAATTAAAACTTAAGCTTGCAGGTCCTATAGGACTATGAAAAACAATTTTTGAAGATCCCATTAAGTATCGTTTTTCAAACTGTTTATTAAACGAAGCAGTTAAATCTTGATTTTGAATCATTTCTTTGTAAGGTTGAAAAAGATAAACCTCTATTCTTAAGTCTATATTTTTAGTAATACAAATAATATCTTTCAATCCGATAGCTGCATAAATATTAGATCTGAAAGGTGTTAAAAACAAAGTATAAGATTCAGGAAAAGGTGTGAATGCAGGTGATGAAAGCACGCTTGCAGTGTAATTACTAAATAATTTTTGATTTGAGTAAAATCCTTCAATCAACAATCCTAACGTATTAAAACCAATTTTGTTGAAATATTTATCATAAGTAAGTTTTGTTTGAAACCAACGTTGCCTTATTTCATAAGAATTTTTGTTTAATGCCGTTGATCCTGGTATATATTCTTCATTTCCGTCTAAATATTTTACTTTTAACTGGAATAAACTTCCAGAATTAGCATATTGCTTTTTATTTAAAGTATTGTATTCATACATTATACCAATAGAATTGAAATTAAAATTTGTTTGATCGGCTGTATCGTTTCTTCCAAAAGCATTGTTTTGGTAATAATCGCTATTTGAAAATGATTGAAAAAATCGAGCTTCGTATTTCGCTTTATTGCCAGCAGGTAAGCCTAAAGCTAAAGTCACATATTTTTCATTTTGAATTAGGTAGGAGGGTGTTTTGTCTTCAAAAAAGTAAGTTTTTGTTTTAAAAAAATCCCATTGATGAATAACAAATGCAGTTTCAATATAAGTAGGTAAAGAAGAAGCATAATCAAATCTGGCTTTTGCCATTGCAGAACTGTAAAACTTTCCCATATAAGTATTTAATATAAAACTTTTAGCAGTTTTCCCAAAGAGTTTATATTGAAATTGTACAAATGCTTCGTTAATTGGGCTTGATGAAATATTTCCACCAAATTCTGCAACAAAGTTTTTATCTTTCTTTATGTCAAGATGAAGATTGAATTTTTTTGTGCTGTCTATAAAAAGCAATTTAGGGGTAATGTTTTCTATTTTGTTGTCTGCAAGTAGTTTGAAATATTCTGTTTTTATTTTTTCTATTGGTAAGTCCTTAGCTTTTTGAAATAACAAACGATTGATATACGATTTTTGATTTATAGTTAGCCCATCAATTAAAATAGTATCGATAAACATTGAAGGTTTTCTTTCATTAAAAGATTTTCGCTTTAGTTTTATACTATCAAGCGAAATATATTCGTGAACAGATTGTCGAATCTCTCTGATTTTTCGTATTGTTTCTATATACCCACTATCAATAAAGGAACGAGTATTGCTAAAGTCAACAATATTAACACTCTCAATATTTGGAGAAATAAGGACTCCATTGCTACAAATAACAGAATAATCTGTTTTTTCCATTAGCATATTTTGCAATTGAGATATGATATCATCTTCATCAGGTTTTGGATAATTAGTAGCAACCTTACTTCCAATGATAATATCTGGAAAAAAATCTTCATACATCACATTTGTAGGGAAATTATTATACATACCACCATCAAAAAGCAAAGTGCTATCAATTTTAATAGGTTTAAAATAAAAAGGGAAGGTCATAGAAGCTCTGATAGCTTTACTAAGATCTCCTTTTCTTAATATTACTTGTTTGCTTGTATAAATGTCGGAAGCTACACAACGAAAAGGTACAAAAAGATTGTCAAAATTATTATTAGCCAATGCATTGGCACTTCCAAAGATTTCTAAAAAAGCAAAATCCATTTGGTAAGGTGCAATAATATTGGTAGGTAATTTAGGTTTTATTTTTGTGTTATAGTTAAATCTTAAGTCTATCCATGATGCGTTCGGTGTTTCCATTTTAAAGTAGTAAATATATTTCTTGTCAATTGTTCCTGATATCCAGTTTGAAAATTCTTCGCTTAGAAATATTTTCTCCATTTCATCGGGAGAATAACCTGATGCGTATAATCCTCCAATAATTGCACCCATTGATGTTCCTGCTATGTAATCTATAGGAATTCCATTTTCTTCTAATGCTTTTAAAACACCAATATGCGCTACACCTTTAGCTCCACCTCCGCTTAATACAATACCAACTTTTTGAGCATTTAATGTTATTGTTAAACAGCAGATAATAAATAAAATACAATTAAATTTTAGCGTTTTCATGAAGGAAAAATCAAGTCTAAAAACTTCTGGCTAATTTAAGCAAAAAAAGTCATTGCTTTAAAAAACAATGACTTTTTTTGCAATTTAAATGAATTTATTAGTGAAATAAATATTTAACCATCTAATATTATAAATTATAAGTATTTAACACTTACTTAAATCTATATCCAATAGAGTATTGTAAGTAATCTGCTGATTGTTTACGGTTGGTTAAAGTTGCCATTCCGTAAAAGTTTTTAGTGAAATAATAACGAATGCCTAAACGGGCATACCAAAAATGTTGATTAAGATTGGTATCGAATACATAAGCTCCTAATTGTGTAATTACCGATAATTTCTTTATTAGTAATTCATGACCTAATGCTAAACCCAAATAATTATAATATTTAGTATCGTAATAATTATCATATATATCACCTTGACGAAGAACGTAATGAAAATTTAAACTCATAATATTTTTACGACTTAAAAACCGATTTAATGCATAGTCACTTGTAAATATGAAATAATATTTATTTAATTCTTCGTTTACACCTCTCGTAGCAACACCAATTTGAATATCGTGAGCCCATTTTTTTTCTGTATTAATTTTTGTTGGAAACATAACTTGAGGTGTTTTTTCTTCAAAAATCTTGTATCCAATATTTACTCCATAGTTTAAGATATTTATTCCTAAATTTGGAAGGTATAAGGCTGCATTAGAACAATGAGAGAATCCTGCATTTAAACCAATTGAAAACTGTTTATTAAGCTGATAGTCTAAATTTAACTTTGCATTGAAAAAGAAACTAAAATCAGTACTTATCATAAAATTTGCAGGATTGGTTTCTTTGTCAAATTTTTCGGTGGCATAAGCAATTCCGGCTCCCAAATGAGTATATAAATGTAAGCGATGATAACTAAACAACATGGGTTCCATAAACATATTTGCTCCCCATAAATCGCCGATTATGCTATTTTGTGTATGAATATAGGTAAGAGAATAACCAAATTTGGTAGC
>CAZUCB010000012.1:0-34162 GCA_964618755.1 uncultured Bacteroides sp.
GTAGAATTTAGTATCATTTTCGGATATAAGTCTGAGTTAACTTTAGTTTGTAAGAAGAATTATTTATGACTTGAACTAATTCAAGTGATGTAGAACTTATATTTGAGATTATCCTATTATTAAATGGAAATTCATTAGAAGGAAGATTGATTAATATATTATTCCCATTTTGAATATAAGTTGATTGCGATATTGTATCATTGATTGTATTTTGGAATCGAAAAAATTTATTATCAGAAGAAAACTTTTCCAAAAACGAGATAGGTTCGCCGACCTCATTGGTAAATATAACAGTATCTGTAGATATATAAGTGTTATTTGTATCATACTGAGATAATGTAAAAAGCTTGACTTCCCATAAACCAATGATAGATGTTTCTGAAATTGGTGTTCCTGAAAGCTGTTCTTCTTTTTCACAACTTAAAATGAATGCACAAATTGTTAAAAGAAGAATTAAGTTGATTTTACTTTTCATAATTCTGATTTTTATTTAGTTGGAACCTAAAGATTATTTATACTCAAAATAGAAAGCAAATAAATCTATGCTGCAAAAGCTCATCAAATTTACGTAATATTTTTATAGGTTTTAAAAATAATCCAACTACTGTTGGCTGTTTCTTATCTCATTGTAGCATTTTCTGCAAAGTGGTTCGTAGGTGTCTTTTTCACCCAACATGACCAGTTTGTCGTTTTGAACAGTTCTATGCGAATAATGTGCTAAATTACCACATTGCATACATATTGCATGTACTTTTGTAACATCCTCAGCAACAGACATTAGGCGTGGGATGGGACCAAAAGGATTGCCTAAATAATCCATATCTAAACCAGCAACTATTACCCTTACACCTCTATCAGCCAATGTATTGCAAACATTGTATAATTCATCATCAAAAAATTGTGCTTCATCGATACCAATCACGCTGGCATCTTCAACGTACAATAGTATTTGAGAAGATGTTTCAACTGGAGTGGAAGGTATTGTATTTTCGTTATGAGAAACCACATTGATATCATCGTAACGTGTATCAATGCTAGGTTTGAAAATTTCGACTTTCTGCTTTGCTATTTTTGCACGATTCAGGCGACGGATTAATTCTTCGGTTTTTCCCGAAAACATAGAACCGCAAATTACCTCTATGCAACCTCTTTTTCCAGTACTATTTTCAGTATTCTCAAAAAACATGAATAAGGAATTTAAACTTTTTGCAAATATACATGAAAATTCGAATTATCAAACAGAAGTATAAAATCAGGTTGTATTACAATATAGATAAAAATATATGTAAAGTGCACAAAATCTATTTTTTATTTTAATTCACTTAAGGTAATCAAGCTTACCTTAAATTATACTAATCCAACAATTTTTTCCAGCCAATATGCATCTATTTCATCAAAAGTATTCAATTCTTTGCTATCAACATCCAATACTCCAATCACTTTTCCTATTTTATTGCGCAATGGAACTACAATTTCAGACTTTGAGCGTGAATCGCAGGAAATATGTCCTGGAAATTGTTCAACATCAGCAACAACGATAGTTTTGTTTTGATTAATTCCTGCCCAACAAACACCAATATCTTTTTTTAATTCCATACAAGCAATAGAACCTTGGTAGGTCCTTGCTATAAGCTTTTCATCACGTAAGCAATAAAAACCAGTCCAAAAGAATTGATTCATTTTATGATGAAGAATGGCAACAATACTACACATTCGTGCTTCCGTATCATCGCTTTTAAGCAATAGTTCAAGTAGTTGCTCATAAATTCGTTGGTATCTTTTTGATTTATCCATGTATTGTATAAAAAAGACGATGCCAAATTAAATCAGCATCGTCTTAAAAAGTTTTATTTTGTGAAGTTATATTTTTTTTAATTCAACAGTGAAATGTCGCATTATAGGTGCTTCAAATACTATTTCAAAGCCCTTTGTAATCTCATGACGTTGATCAAATACATTTTTTAATGCAACGGCAACCACATCCATGTGGTTATTGGTATAAACACGTCGAGGAATTGCGAGTCGTAAAAATTCTAAAGCTGGATAACGATTTTCTCGAGTAATAGGATCACGATCAGCTAATAAAGTGCCAATCTCAACACCACGAATACCAGCTTCTATATACAAATGAATGCCTAAAGTTTGTGCAACTAACTGTTCTTTAGGGAGATTTGGAAGTATTTTTTTTGCATCTACGAAGATTGCATGTCCTCCAACTGGTTTTTGAAATGGAATTCCAAATTCTTCTAACCTTCCTCCCAAGTATTCAACTTGTTTTATACGGGTTTCGAGGGTTTCAAATTCTGTACCTTCATCTAATCCTTGTGCCAATGCATTCATATCACGCCCTGACATGCCGCCATAAGTAATATATCCTTCAAACATTATATTAAAAACACTGGCTTTACGGAATAATTCAGAATCTCGCATAGCAATAAAACCGCCCATATTTACAATGGCATCTTTTTTACTACTCATTGTCATTGCATCAGCATACGAAAACATTTCGGAAACAATTTCCTTAATAGTTTTATTTTCATATCCTTTTTCACGCATTTTGATAAAATAAGCATTTTCTGCAAATCGAGCAGAATCATAAATTACCATTTTGCCATATTTTTTAGCCAATGTATTTACAGATCTCATGTTTTCCATAGATACTGGCTGACCACCTGATGAGTTACAGGTTACTGTAATAATAATAAATGGAATTTTTTCAGAAGGTGTTGATTGTAAAACACTTTCAAGCTTTCCAATATCAATATTTCCTTTGAAAGGATGTAAAATTTCTGTATCAAAAGCTTCGTCAATTGTGCAATCCACAGCTTTGGCTTTACGGTATTCAATGTGGCCTTTGGTAGTGTCGAAATGAGAATTACCAGGAACCACATCTCCTTCTTTTACCAAAACCGAAAACAATACATTTTCGGCAGCTCTACCTTGATGAGTTGGTAGAAAATATTCAAAACCAAGAATATTGTTTATAGCATTTTTCATTTTAAAGTAAGAAGATGCGCCAGCATAACTCTCATCGCCCAACATCATCTCGCTCCATTGGCGATCACTCATCGCTCCAGTTCCTGAATCTGTAAGCAAGTCTATATAAACCTGTTCGCTTCTTAGATTAAAAAGATTGTATTTTGCTTCTTTAATCCATTGTTCTCTTTCTTCTCTAGTACTTCTTCTGATGGGCTCAACCATCTTTATTTTATATGATTCTGCAAATGGTAAATTCATTTTGTATAGTTTTTTTGTTCGTAAATTGATTGAAATTGTTTAAAAATGATAATGAAAGGATTTACAGAACAAAACAATCTCTGTTCTTAATATTTAAAAAGCATTGTTTTTTAGGCTGTTGAATTAAATCTATACTATACATAAAGATAAAATTATTAATGTTTACAAAATTAAATAAATTATCAACACAAATTACCATATTTAATAAAAATCACTTATTTTCGCAGTAATTATAAATAGAGTTAATACTTATTAAAATGAAAAGAATAATCTTTATAATATTGATTTTAAAATCAATAACTGGTTTTTCTCAATTCGATAAATATTTTGAAAATAAATGTTTAAGAATTGATTATTTCCACTCTGGCAACTATGAACATGAGTATTACCGTACTGACGAGTTAATTGAGAAAAATATATGGGCAGGATCAAAAATAAATCTGATTGATACATTCGACTATGGAAAATTCAGAATTATGGTCTATGACACACTTTCTGGCAAATTAGTTTATTCAAGGGCATATTCCACACTTTTTGCAGAGTGGCGTACAACCACAGAAGGGAAAGGCAGTTGTGGTAACTTTTCGGAAACCATGTTGATTCCTTTTCCAAAAAAAGTTATTAATGTAGTTTTTCAAAGCCGTGATTCTTTAAATAATTGGCAAAATATAGCATCTCAGATAATTGACCCTAAAAAAGAATTTATTTTGAAACCTAAGAAAAGTTCAAATGAAATTATCCCACTTCATTATTCAGGAGATGTAACTCAAAAATTAGATATTGCAATTATTGCCGATGGCTATTCAAAAAATGACAAAGAGAAGATGAAGAAAGATTTTGAGAATTTTAAAGATTACCTTATAAAATCTAATCCTTTTGATAAAAATACCGACAAAATAAACATTTGGGGAGTTGCTACAATATCTGCAGAATCAGGAATCACAAACCCTGTTGATACTTTTGTAGCAAAAACAATATTAGGTTCAAGTTTTAATACCATTAATTCTGATCGTTATTTGATGACTTTGGAAAACAAAATATTGCACGATCAATTATCCAATGTAGCTTATGATCAAATTATTATTATGTGTAATACTGAAAAATATGGTGGTGGCGGAATTTATAATTTTTATTCTACTGCGGCAGCAGGTAATGCTCATGCAAATTTTTTAATAGAACACGAATTTGGACATGCTTTTGCAGGTTTGGCTGATGAATATTACACATCTGAAGTAACAGTTGAAGATTTTTATCCATTAACTGTTGAACCATGGGAGCCCAATATTACAACTTTAGTAAATTTTGAAACCAAATGGAAGGATATGTTAGATAAAAATACAGTCATTCCGACACCTGTAATTGATGAAAATGATAATAAAATAGGTGTTTACGAGGGAGGTGGATACATGGCTAAAGGTGTTTTTCGTCCGTATATAAATTGCACCATGAAATCCGTTCGTTATAATGCATTTTGTCCAGTTTGTACACGTTCTATACAATTGATGATTGATTTTTATTTAAAATAAAAATTAGCACCATAATAAGCAAGAATTTGTTTTCTGAAAGTATTCTTAAAAAAAGTATAGAATACAATAAAGTTTTTATATTTTTGCACACCTTTTTAAAAATAAGGACTCTCCGTAGCTCAGCTGGTAGAGCAATTGACTCTTAATCAATGGGTCGTGGGTTCGAATCCCGCCGGGGAGACAATGTTTCGGGATGTAGCGCAGTTGGTAGCGTACCACGTTCGGGACGTGGGGGTCGGAAGTTCGAATCTTCTCATCCCGACAAAAGAACTTAGGAAGACCAAATTTTTTTTGGTCTTTTTTTTACAAGCCACTTTAGCTCAGTTGGTAGAGCAACGCATTCGTAATGCGTAGGTCGTGGGTTCGACTCCCATGAGTGGCTCTCTAAACGATATATTTTTGTTTTTTATATCCAAATATATTTTCTTTTTTTTACTTTTCATTACTTTTTCAAAAACACATTATTATATTAATACAAAATTTGTATTTTTGCATGCTACTATTTTTGTAGGACATAATAATTATTTACTAATTTTCAATTATGTATTCGTATTTTGAAGGTAAATTGTACGAAAAAACACCAACTTATGCTATTATAGATTGCAATGGTATAGGCTATATGATTAACATATCATTGCATACTTTTTCTAAAATAAAAGATCAGGAAAAATGCAAGTTACATACTCATTTGGTTGTAAAAGAAGACGCCCATACACTTTATGGTTTTGCTGATAAGGAAGAAAGAACCTTGTTTCGTCATTTAATTAGTGTATCTGGTGTTGGGGCAAACACTGCAAGGATGATGCTTTCATCGTTATCACCAGAAGAAATTTTTCAAGCTATTGTTACGAATAATGTATCTATTTTACAATCTATCAAAGGAATAGGTGCAAAAACTGCACAACGCATAATACTTGATTTAAAGGATAAATTAGAAAAATTAGGTGGAGATAAAGAAATAATATTTATTGAACACAATACAAAAAGAGAAGAAGCGTTATCTGCTTTAATTATGCTTGGCTTTAATAAAGGCCTTGTTGAGAAAATGTTGGATAAAATCATACGCTCTGAATCATCAAATATTACTGTTGAACAATTGATTAAGAGTGCTTTAAAGAATTTATAAATAGGTTGCTTGTAAAATATTACTTTTACTCGTTTACTATACAAAACTAAGAAAATTAGGTGCGGATATTAAAATATATTATTAGTTTACTGTTTATTACTGTTTTGCTTGCTTTCATCTTTCAGGTACCGATGTTAAACGGGACTACTGTTGGAGTTAGTGCTTTAAAGTATTATCCAGATAATATTGCATTGAATCCTCCGGATAGTAATTTGCGTTTCCCAATACCAAATCAAACAGATCCATTTACTGGAAGCCAATCCAATCACCCAATGTATATGAAAGATCCTTCAAATGTGAACGATTCAATCGTATATGATCCAACTTCCAATGAGTATTATTTTAATAGCAAAATGGGCGACCTAGATTATAAAACGCCCAATACGATGAGTTTTGAAGAATATCAGAAATATGATATTGATAAATCTTTACAAGGTTACTGGCGTGAAAGATCGAAAGCAGCTAATGCTGGCAATCGTGGAGGTGGCTTGATTCCACAGTTAAAAGTTGGTAGCGAAGTTTTTGAAAAAATATTTGGGAGCAATACAATTGATATTCGCCCACAGGGATCTGCGGAACTTATATTTGCCATTATTAGTAATAAGCGAGATGACCCATCAATTGATATTCGTCAACGTAGTACAACAAATTTTGATTTTCAAGAAAAAATACAAATGAGTGTTGTTGCAAAAATTGGCGACAAAATTGAATTTAAAACCAATTATAATACTGAGTCCATGTTTTCTTTTGAAAACAAACTTAAGCTGCGTTATGAAGGGAAAGAAGATGAAATTCTTCAACTGTTGGAAGCTGGAGATGTAAACCTTCCATTAAACACCACATTAATTCAAGGAAGTCAAAGTTTATTCGGTATTAAAACTAAACTAAAGTTTGGAAGAACAACTGTTACTGGTGTGTTTTCAGAACAAAAATCTGAAACTAAAAACATTACTGTTCAGGGGGGTGCCGAAACAAATACTTTTAAGTTTAAAGTCGATCAATACGAAGAAAACAAACACTTTTTTATAGCCAATTATTTTAGGAATAACTATAATAAAGCTCTTTCTTCGTTGCCCATTATTGGATCTAGTGTAAATATTACAAAAATTGAAGTGTGGCGTACCAATATTGGTGCTCCTACTACTAATAATCGCAATATTGTTGCTTTAACAGATTTAGCTGAAAACATTCCGTCAAACTCAAGTGTTGTTAGTGGAAGTGCAGGTAAAGTATTACCTGCAAACAATTCTAATAATCTTACTTCTTTATTGGACACTAACAAAATAAGGAATATCAATACTGTAGGCGATTATTTAAGAGGTGCTCCATTGGCGTATAATTCAGGGCAAGATTTTGAAAAAGTTGAAAGTGCAAAGAAATTAGCACCTACTGAGTTTTATTTCAACAGTAAGTTAGGTTTTATTTCACTTAACTCAGCTTTAAATGCAGATCAGGTTTTGGCAATAGCCTTTCAATATACTATTATTGGAGATACTACTGTTTATCAAGTTGGGGAATTCTCCGATCAAGGAATTGCCGACCCTAAAGCTTTAATAGTAAAATTGCTGAAAAGCACTACCCTTAATACTCACGGAGCATTATGGAAATTAATGATGAAAAACGTTTATTCATTAGGAGCCTATCAGGTAAATAAACAAGACTTCAGGTTAAACATTTTATACTCAGGAGACAAAGGTGGTGTGCCAACAGGATTTTTTAATGATGGACCTAAAAAAGGAATACCATTAATTAGATTGCTACATCTTGATACACTGGATGCTCAGATGAATCCTACGCCAGATGGTGTTTTCGATTTTATTGACAATGCAGCAACCGCTGGAGGAACCGTTCAAGCCAACAATGGTAGAATTTATTTTCCTTTAATTGAGCCATTTGGTAAAGATTTAAGAAATATTCTGAATGATAATGATTATGCTGATAAACATTGTTTCGACTCTTTATATACTTTAACAAAAACTGAAGCACAACAATATCCTGAAAAAAACAAGTTTTTACTTGAGGGTTTTTATAAATCTGCATCTGGTTCCGAAATTTCGTTGGGAGGATTTAATATACCTCAAGGTTCAGTAAAAGTTACTTCTGGTGGTATTCCTCTAACAGAAAATGTTGATTACACCGTTGATTATACATTGGGCAGAGTGAGAATTATTAACCAAGGTATTTTAAGCTCAGGAGCTCCTATTAATATATCGATGGAAAGTAATTCGATGTTCAATATCATGACGAAGAGAATGATGGGGATGCATGTGAATTACGAATTTAATAAAGATTTTAATATTGGTGGTACCATAATGAATCTTCATCAAAGTCCACTTACTCAAAAAGTAAATTATGGAGATGAGCCTATTAGTAATACTATTTGGGGTGTTGACATTGCTTATCAAACTGAATCAAGATTTTTAACAAAAATGATTGATGCTTTGCCTTTTTATCAAACCAAAGCTCCTTCAAAAATTAATTTCTATGGCGAGTTTGCCCATTTTATTCCAGGACATTCAAGTGCCATTGGCTCCACAGGAACATCATATATTGACGATTTTGAAGGAAGTAAATCTTCTATTGATTTAAAAAATATGGGAACTTGGTTTTTGGCAAGCACTCCACAAGGACAAACTCAGTCAAACATGTTTCCAGAAGCTGCGCAAAATACCGGACTTACATATGGATTTAACAGAGCTAAACTTGCTTGGTATGTAATCGATCCAATTTTTTATCAATCAGATACTAAACCTGCAAATGTTACTAAAAATGACATTTCATTACCTTATGTGAGAGAGGTTTACGAAACAGAAGTTTTCCCAAATAAAGAACTTCCGAATGGACAACCCACTAATATTTCAGTATTAAATTTAGCCTATTATCCCACAGAAAGAGGAGCTTACAATTACGATGTTAATGGAATTGCTGGGGTTTCTTCTGGTATAAATGCTGACGGTTCATTAAAAAATCCTGAGCAAAGATGGGGTGGGGTTATGCGTAAAATTGAAACTACAGATTTTGAAGCTACCAATGTAGAATATATTGAATTCTGGATGATGGATCCTTTTATCGAAAATCCAACACACTCAGGAGGTCAATTGTATTTTAATTTGGGTGATATTTCTGAAGACATTTTAAGAGATGGCAGAAAAAGTTTTGAAAACGGACTTCCTACATCTTCGGTTGTTACCAATGTTGATACAACTATATGGGGTCGTGTACCAAAGCTTCAAGCTTTGGTAAATTCTTTCGATAACAATCCTTTATCTCGTCAATACCAAGATGTTGGATACGATGGATTAAACACAGGAGAAGAAGCTCCATTTTTTGATGCTACTTATATTCAGAAAATTGTGAATTTATATGGTAATACATCGCTAGCTTATACCAATGCAATAGCTGACCCTTCAGCAGATAACTTTCATTATTTTAGAGGTAGCGATTTTGATCAAAATCCTTTATATGCAAATGTAGCTGAGCGATATAAAAAATTCAACGGACCTGATGGTAATTCTCCTACTTCTGACCAAAGTGCTGAGAGTTATCCTACAAATGCTACTACCATGCCTAATGTTGAAGATATTAATGCAGATAATACATTAAGTGAATCTGAAAATTATTATCAATATTATATAGATTTGAAACCAGGTAAAATGGAAGTTGGAGAAAATTATATTACTGATGTTAATTTTGCTCAGGGAGTCAGATTGCCTAATGGAAATACAACCAATGTTAAATGGTATCAGTTTAAAATTCCTGTTCGTTCCCCCGACAAAACCGTTGGAAAAATACAAAACTTTCAATCAATACGTTTTATGAGAATGTTCCTTAAGAACTTTTCACAACCAATAATTTGTCGTTTTGCCACCCTCGAATTGGTTAGAGGCGAATGGAGAAAATATACCAGTCAATTATTAACACCTGGCGATTACATTACAGGAGATCAATCGGGAACTTCCTTTAATGTATCAGCTGTTAATATTGAAGAAAACGGGAAAAGAACACCTGTACCTTATGTAATTCCTCCTGGAATCACGAGAGAGCAAGACCAATCCACTACTAATCTTCAAAAACTAAATGAGCAATCGCTTAGTATGAGAGTTATTAATTTAGTAGATGGAGATGCAAGAGCTATTTATAAAACTACTGATTTCGATTTTAGGCAGTTTAAATATCTAAAAATGTATCTTCATGCTGAAAAAGCTAAAGCTGAAGAAGATTTAAAATATGGTGATTTGAATGCTTTTATCCGTATTGGATCTGACTTTACTCAAAACTATTACGAAATCGAAATTCCACTTAATTATACTTCATGGGGCACTTCTTCATTAGATCCATCTGCTATATGGCCTGAAGCAAATGAAATGAACCTTGATTTAGAAAAATTGGTTTCGGTAAAAGAACATCGCAATCAATTAATTAGATCTGGTAATACTGCTGCAAGTAATTATTACGTTGAGACAGAAGGTAAATACAAATATACTGTAGTTGGATCTCCGAGTATTAGCAATGTAAACACATTAATGCTTGGTGTTAGAAATCCAAAGAAGAGAAATCTTTCTGATATGGACGATATGTTGCCTAAATCAGCTGAAGTTTGGATAAATGAGTTGCGTTTAACAGACTTTAATGATCGCACAGGATGGGCGGCCACTACAAGGGTTAGAGCAAACCTTGCTGACTTAGGGGATGTAGCTGTTTCTGGAACTTACTCTTCAGCTGGATTTGGAAGTCTTGAGAAAAAAATCAACGAAACTCAAAAGGAAAATATTACATCTTATGATATTGCAACCAACTTAGAACTTGGTAAATTCTTTTCCGAAAAAGTTGGACTGAAAATACCAATGCATTATGACTATTCAAAATCAATAAGCAATCCAGAATACAATCCTTTAGACCCTGATGTAAAACTTTCAGATGATTTAGCATCATATCAAACAGAAGAGCAAAGAGATTCAATTCGACATTTAGTTCAAGATTATACTACCCGAAAGAATATAAACTTTATGAATGTTCGGAAAGAAAGAACGGGTACTTCTACAAAAAATAGAGTTTATGATGTTGAAAATTTTGATGTTTCTTATTCTTATTCAGAAATTTACAAAAGGAATATCGATATTGAATATGATATTAAAAAAACATATAGAGGTGGTATTGGATATAATTATTCAAAAAATCCTAAAAATGTTAGACCTTTTGAAAGAATTAGTTTTATAAGTAAATATAAAGTTTTTTCACTAATAAAGGCCTTTAATTTTAATTATGAGCCTAAACTTATGTCGTTTAGGACAGAAATGAACAGAGAATTCAGTGAAAATAAACTTCGTAACAAAAGTGCTGGGATAATAATTCTTGAGCCCACCTATTATAAGAAATTTGAATGGAATCGTATTTATGGTTTTAAATATGACCCTACTTCTTCTATACAATTTGAATACAATGCCACTGCTAATGCTACTATTGATGAACCTCAGGGGCGTATTGATACCAAAGAAAAAAGAGATTCTGTTTGGAGTAATATTTTGGATTTAGGACGTCCACAACGATTTAGTCAAAGTATTAATATCAATTATGCATTACCAATTAATAAAATACCAGCATTTAACTGGTTAACAGCACAAACTCGCTATGGTGCCGATTATAAATGGGAAGCATCACCTCGATCTATTCAAGAAAGAATGGGTAATAGTATAGAAAATAGCAATACCAAACAATTAAACTTTAGTGTTGCCATGACTTCTTTATTTAATAAAATTAAATATCTAGAGAACATAAATAAAAGCAGCCAACAATTAAGTAGTCGTTCGCCCATGATGCCTAACAAAAGAGGCAAAGCAAACTTGCAAAATGAAAATCAAGATGAGGCTGTTGCAGAAAATGATAGTATTAAAAAGAAACCCAATTACTTTAAAGAAATTGGCGATGGAGTTTTGAAATTCATCATGGGATTCAAAACGGCTTCTATTAGTTTTACCGAAGGCAATGGCATACTTTTACCCGGATTTATGCCATCTCCAGTAGCTATAGGAAACGATTGGAACAAAAACGCACCTGGGCTTGGTTTTATTTTGGGTTCGCAAGAAGATATTAGAGAAACTGCTGCAAAAAAAGGCTGGCTCTCTACAGATACTTTGAGTAATAATCCTTATTTAACAAAATATACCTCAGGTGTCAATGCAAGAGCAAGTTTTGAGCCTATTCCCGATTTAAAAATTGAATTTACTGCCAATAGAACTTATTCAGAAAACACCAGTCAATATTATAAAATAGACCCTACTTCAAAAGAGTTAAATCGTTCAATACCTACAACTACAGGTAGTTTTAGTATGTCATATATGACTATTTTAACATCGTTTAGTGGTGATAACGAAGATTATTCAAATGAAACTTTCCAGAAATTCTTAGATAATCGTCAAGTAGTTGCTACACGTCTTGCCATTGCTAATCCTAATTGGAATGGACAATATGCACCAGATTCAGCAACTGGTCAGCTTTTCCCTGTAGGATATGGTTCAACCTCTCAACAGGTTTTAATTCCAGCATTTTTAGCGGCCTATTCGGGGAGAGATGCTGCTGGAATTGGATTGAATCCTTTTCCAAAAATCCCAATACCCAACTGGACTTTGAATTATACAGGTTTGGGTAAAATAAAAGCATTTAAAAACATATTTAGATCAATTACTATTTCAAATGCTTATCGTTCAAGTTATAGTGTAGGTTCTTATACAAACAATATACTTTCAAGAGAAGTTAACGGAAATGAAACCGTAAAGAATATGCTAGGCAACTATGTTTCAAGCAAACAAATTGATCAAGTAAATATTAGCGAACAATTTAGCCCTCTTTTTAAACTTGAATTATCATGGGTAAATAGTTTATTAACCAATATTGAATTTAAAAAGTCAAGAAATTTATCATTAAGTTTTGTAAACAACCAATTAACCGAACTTACAAGCAATGAATTTATTATAGGATTGGGTTATCGTATTAAAGATGTTGAAATTATTATTGGTAAATTAATAAAAAGTGATATTACTTTAAAATGCGATTTTTCGATACGTTCAAACAAAACTGTTTTACGCAGAGTTGATCAAAATGTGAATCAAATTTCTGCTGGACAACAAGTTATATCATTAAATTTCTCAGCCGATTACATGTTAAACGAAAGATTTACACTCAGAGCATTTTTCGATAAAGTGATTAACAATCCTTTTATATCTTCATCTTTTCCAAACTCCACTACCAATGCAGGTATAAGTGTTAGATTTTCGTTAGCACAATAATTTTTTAAAATTATTGAATAGAATAAAGAAAAAAATGTAATTTTGACAATTAAAATAAAATCAATAAAATCATGAAAGTACCAGAAAATTTAAAGTACACCAAAGACCATGAATGGTTAAGAGTTGAAGGTAATGAAGCTTTTATCGGCGTTACAGAATATGCTCAAGGAGAATTAGGTGATATCGTTTTTATAGAAGTAGAAACCATTGGCGAAACCCTTGAAAAAGAAGAAACTTTTGGAACAATTGAAGCTGTTAAAACAGTTTCTGATATGTTTATGCCTGTAGCTGGTGAGGTTCTCGAATTCAATGAAGACTTAGAAGCAACACCTGAATTAATAAACCAAGATCCTTACGGAAAAGGATGGATTGTTAAAGTTAAAATAACCAATCCAACTCAAGTTAACGAATTGCTTGATGCTGCTGCATATAAAGCACTTATTGGTGTGTAAATGTTTTTATGATATATAAAAAGCTTCAACTGATTTTTCAGTTGAAGCTTTTTTTGTTATTTTTCCCAATGTATTTTTTATAATATTTTAACTCACACATGGATTACCTCAAAGATATTTTTACATACGACCCTCATGCACCCATGATTTTTACCCGTTTGTATTTCTGGATATTTTTTGCAGTTGTATTAACTATTTATTCTGTGGTTTATAAGAAAAAACCAGCTCGTAATGCTTATCTTTTAGTAGTGAGTTCATTCTTTTATTATAAATCAGGAGGGTATTTCTTTCTTATTTTGGCATTTACAACCTTGTTTGATTTTGCGGTAGGTTTGTGGATAGAAAAGGCTAAAACACAAAGTAGAAAAAAACTCTATCTGATTTTAAGCATTATAATGAATTTGGGTGTCTTGGCTTATTTTAAATACAGTTATTTTTTTCTAGATATTATTAATGATTTATTCCATAGCAATTTAAAAGTTGTAAATTATTTAGCTTCCTGGACCAATGGTTTGGCAGGGACTCATCTTGATATAACTTCGATTATCTTACCAGTAGGTATATCTTTTTATACTTTTCAATCTATTAGCTATACGGTTTCTGTTTATCGCAAAAAAGTAGATGCTTTGCACAATATTTTGGATTATGGTTGTTTTGTTACTTTTTTTCCGCAATTGGTAGCAGGCCCTATTGTAAAAGCATACGATTTTATCCCGCAATTATACAAAGATTTTTCTCTCTCTAAAAAAGAATTTGGCTTTGCCTTGTTCTTAATATTGAATGGGCTCATCAAGAAAATGCTGATTTCCGATTACATTTCCACCAATTTTGTGGACAGAGTTTTTGATAGTCCGATGTCGTATTCAGGGTTCGAAAATTTAATGGCGGTATATGGCTATACCATTCAGATTTATTGTGATTTTTCGGGTTATACCGATATTGCAATAGGAGTGGCTTTATTGTTGGGTTTTCGTTTACCTGTTAATTTTAATTCGCCTTATAAAGCAGCCAATATCACTGATTTCTGGCATCGCTGGCATATCTCCTTATCAACATGGTTGCGCGATTATTTGTACATTCCTTTGGGAGGCAACAAAAAAGGCAAAATCAGAACATATATCAATTTATTTCTGGTAATGCTGATTGGCGGTTTGTGGCATGGTGCTGCGATAAGGTTTATTATTTGGGGCGGTTTGCATGGCTTGGGTTTAACGCTTCATAAATTATGGATGAAGTGGTTCCCTGTAAAAGAAAAAACAAGTGTCTGGAGCAAATTTGGAGCTGCATTTATTACATTTCATTTTGTAATATTTGCATGGATATTTTTCAGAGCCGATAGCATGAGAGGTGTTTCGAGTATGTTGTCTCAAATATTTTATCATTTCAATTGGCAGATGATACCCGAAGTAATTGTATCGTACAAAAACGTGTTTTCTTTAATTTTATTAGCGTTTCTAATCCATTGGCTACCTGTTAAAACCAAGGAATTTTACAAAAACTACTTTATTGGTATTCCATACTTTGCGAAAGCTATGGTTGTGGTATTGGTAATTTTTATGCTATATCAGGTAAAGTCAGCAGAAATACAACCTTTTATTTATTTTCAGTTTTAGGAAAAAGGAGGAAGTTTTCTAAATAAAAAAGACAGAACTTCCATTTAAATGCAACAATAAATTATTCTTATTACTTAGTTTTAATTTCCAGAAAAAACTTGTAGGTTTGCAAAATAATTCAATAAGAAAATTATGAACGAAATACTGGAAATTTTAAAATATATTTTACCATCATTGGTCGTTTTTGCTACAGCATATTATATTTTCAAACAATTTTTGGAAAACGATAATAAAAAGCGTTTGCTCGAAATGAAAATGAATAATCGGGCAGACAATCAACAGTTTGTTACTCCTATTCGTTTGCAGGCTTATGAAAGAATTGTATTGTTTTTAGAAAGAATATCACCAAACAGTTTAGTGCTGAGGGTGAGCGAACCTAATATGAATGTAATGCAATTGCAATCGGCTATGATTATGGCAATTCGTTTAGAATATGAACACAATTTATCACAACAACTTTATATTTCATCAAAATCGTGGCAAATTGTAAAAAATGCCAAAGAAGACCTGATAAATATTATCAGCAGTGTAGCTGCTAATATCGATAAAACAGCCGATTCATCCGAATTGGCAAAAGCGATATTTGAGCTTACTGCATCAGTAGAAAAGCTACCCATTGAAATAGCAATTGAAATTTTAAAAGACGAAATACAAGATCAGTTTTAGTTTTTTAACGTCTTTACTCGTTTAACGATAGATTCCTGATGTTGCTCCTCTGTCATATTTGGGTCTTTCATGTTGTAAAACATTTCGCAAGGTAAGTCTTTGCATTTTCCACAACTGTCAAATCCTTTATCATTAACCGAACAATTGTACATTGGGCATATTCCGCTTTCACTCACTTCGTCCGACCAAAAAACTTTACCATCAAGATTTCTGCATCCAATGCAGGGTTTCATGTAAAATGGGCATTCATCGCAAATAGCCCCGCAAGGTGAAATCAACATAATACCAAGGATTAAATTTATTGAGTCTATATAAAAAATTCTGGAGTTAAAATTAGCAAAAATATTTTATTCGGCAATAATATTCTGATTAATATTGAGGGATTAATTATTTGAGCTTTAAATAAAAATCAAATAGTGCTATTCTTTTAATTTTGATTAACTTTGCCGTTCAAATTTTTAGTATGAAGTTGGTTTTAGACTTTGGAAACACATTACAAAAAATCGCAATTTTTGAAGGTAATCAAATGTTGGAAATGCATGCATATAAAAAAATTACATTAAAAAAAATACAGGAAATAATATCTCATTACCCCATTAAATCTGCAATACTATCTTCCGTAATTGATCACCCTTCCGAAATTAAAACATTTCTTAATAAAAATTTTAATTTTATTGAATTTACTGAAAATACACTTATTCCCATAATTAATAAATATGAAACGCCTCAAACCTTGGGCAAGGATAGGTTAGCAGCTGCTGTTGCTGGAAATAACCTCTTCCCTAATCAAAATGTATTGATAATCATTGCCGGAACTTGTATTACTTATGAATTTGTCAACAAAAAAGCTGAATATTTGGGTGGTGCAATTTCACCCGGCATTTCAATAAGATTTAAAGCTTTACATACTTTTACTGGAAAACTACCGTTAGTAGAAAAAAAATTAAAAGCTTCAATCATAGGCAATACAACTGAAAATTCAATTTTATCGGGAGTTATCAATGGAGTTTTCAGTGAAGCAAAAGGTATAACTCATGAATATACAGATAAATATAAAGACTTAAAAATTATTTTAAGTGGAGGTGATATGAAATATTTTGATAAAATATTAAAAAATAGCATCTTTGCAATTTCAAATATTGTTTTAATTGGACTAAACATAATACTCGATTTTAATGCTAAAAAGTAACAGAAAAGTAATACCAACCCTTATTGTGGTTTTTATTATGTCAATTTTAAGTTTAAATGCCCAAAACAGGATTCATTCTCCTTATTCGCGATTTGGAATAGGTGAATTGCAATCATATAATAATAGTCGTTATGCTGCTATGGGTGGAATTGGATATGCAGTTAGAAATCCTTCTTCGGTAAATATCCTAAATCCAGCATCTTATACCAGTTTCGATTCTCTGTCTTTCGTTTTTGAAGGTGGTTTGTTGAGTAATTTTACAAAGCTCGAAACAAGCACTTTAAGTCAAAAATCTAATTATACTTCTTTGGCTTATATTACTTTTGGTTTTCCTATCAATAAATGGTGGAAAGGAAGTTTTGGATTATTACCTTATAGTAGTGTCGGTTATAACGTTTCATCAGACACAACTATTACTAATATTGGCACTATTAAAAATAAATCTGAAGGACAAGGAGGTCTTAATCAGTTTTTTATTGGACAGGGTTTCAAAATAAATCAAAATTTATCATTAGGTGTAAATGTTTCTTATCTATTTGGTTATATTGATAGAATTCAAAAAGTTTATTTCCCTGATTCTATTTACACTTATAACATAAAAGATTTAGTTTCAACTAATCTTGGCATCTTTAATTTCAATTTTGGATTGCAATACACAAAAAAAATTGGAAATGGCTTAACCTTAGGAACTGGAATTGTTTTTAGCAATGCAATGAATGCAAAAACTACTGAAGACCAATTGGTGTACAGTTTTTCGGAAAGCACTACTGGCTATGAATATGTGCATGATACCTCAACCAACTCCACTCAAACGGATATTGAAGGCAATATTCATATTCCAATGAACTTTGGTATAGGATTTACATTGGAAAAAGCAAATAAATGGCTTATTGGTACTGATTTTAATTGGCAAAATTGGGCAAAATATTCATACAATGATTTACCAGACCCTTCTTTAACAAACAGTATGAGAATATCTGTTGGAGGCGAAATAAAACCAGATTATTATTCTTCTAAATATTTTAAAAGAATAACTTATAGAGCAGGATTTAGATATTCTACCACGAATTTAAAAATAGAAAATAACCAAATTGATGAGTTTGGCATAAGTTTTGGATTAGGATTACCACTAAGAAAAAGCAAGTCAACTATAAACTTAGGAATTGAATATGGGAAAAGAGGCACGATTGATAATAATCTAATTAAAGAGAACTTTACAAAGATTACAATTGGATTTTCGGCTTATGATTTCTGGTTCTTTAAAAGAAAATTTGACTAAAAATAAAATAATAACAAATGAAAACGATCAAAATTTTAGCATTAGCAGCAAGTGCATTATTTATTAGTTTAACTGCATCTGCTCAAAAATACGGAAAAACAGCAGAAGATAGCGTTAACTGTATAACCAATATTTCGCTATATAGCGAATTTTACAAACAAGCAAATTATAAAGATGCTTATAAGCCATGGCGAGAAGTATTTTTAAATTGTCCTATGGCAAGCGAAAATACATTTATTAGAGGAGCAACTATTCTGAAATATGCTATTGATATTGAGAAGGATGCAAAACTTAAAGAAAAGCGTATTGATACTTTATTAATGATATGGGATAAAAGAATCGAATTTTTTGGTAAAGAAGGCTTAAATTTAGGTAAAAAAGCAAATGATTTATTGGCTTATCGTCCTAAAGAAAAAGGGAATATTTACAATCTATTCAAAAAAGCAATAGAAATTAGTGGCAATTATGCCGAACCTATTGTAATGTATAACTATTGCTTAACCACTATAGAATACGTTAAAACAGGCAAAGCAGATTCTACTTTAATACTTGACAACTATGATTTTATAAGCGATTTGATAGAAAAAAATATGGCAAATGATGTAAAAAATAAAGATGAATATGACAAAGTTTTGCAAAACATCGAAAAAGCCATCGAGCCTTATACTTCTTGTCAGGAATTGGTAAATATTTACAATAAAAAGTTTAAGCAAACACCTAATGATATTTCTCTTTTAAAGAAAATTACAAAAATTTTAGATAAGAAAAAATGCACCGAAGATCCATTGTTTTTTAAAGCAACAGAGAACTTGTATAAGTTAGAACCAACGCCTGAAACAGCTTATTTAATGGGAAAGATGTGTTATTCAAAAAAACAATATGCAAAAGCTGCTGAATATTTGAATGATGCTGTTACCAAACTTACTGAAAACAGCGAAAAAGCAAGAGTATATTTATTACTTGCTGATATTTACGGCAACTTAGGTCAAAATGCTACAGCAAGAACTTATGCTTACAAAGCATTAGAAGCAAAACCAGGTGATGGAATGCCTTACATTATTATTGGAGACTTATATGCTCAATCAGCAAAGGCATGTGGAGACAATGAGTTAACTACAAAAGTTGCTTTTTGGGCTGCAGTTGATAAATACAATCAAGCTAAAAAAATTGATTCGAATCCTAAAATAATTGAAACTGCAAATAATAGAATTTCATCTTATTCAAGGGCTTTTCCAAGTGATGATAGTATATTTTTCTATGGTCTTAAAAAAGGAGATTCTTATAAAGTAGGTTGCTGGATCAACGAAACTACAACTGTAAGATAATTACAACATTTTATAAAATTGATTAATAAAAATAGATTCAATTTATACCTAAACAGAATTTTCCAGCTTCAGATAATAAATCTGCTTGCTGGAATTCTGTTTGTTTTCATTATTGTTTCTTGCCAAAACGATATAGAAAAAATAAAATCATTAACAAATTTCACTACATTACCCATTGAATCGGCAAAAGATATCGTTGTAATTATAAGCGATTCAGGCAGATTGCAGATTTTTTTGACCAGCCCTCAATTAGACCGTTACCAAGGCGAACAATCTTATTCTAAATATCCTAAAGGACTCAATGTTGTTTTTTATGATAACAATAAGAAAGAAAAAATGAAATTATCGGCTGATTATGCTGTTAATTATGAAGAAAGAAAGGTGATGGAAGCTAAAAACAATGTTGTAATTATTGATTTTAAGAAAGGGGATACTATTTACACCGAAAGCATTGTATGGGATCAAAACAGAAGAACAATATCATCTAATGTTGCTGTAAAACGTGTTAACAAAGACAATGTATTGTACGGTGATGGTTTTGACGCTGATGATAGTTTTAATAATTATATTATTCGCCGTCCTAGAGGAAATATCAATATTGACAAAAGTGAATAATTTATATGAATGATCTGCTTATAATATTATTAATGCTATTATTCTCTGCTTTTTTTTCGGGCATGGAAATAGCTTTTATTACCGCAAACAAATTAAAAATTGAAGTTGACAAAAACAAAGGCTCCTTTTCGGCGATTATTTTGTCTAATTTTTCAAAAACACCTTGGAAATTTATAAGTGCTTTATTATTAGGAAACAATATAGCATTGGTAATTTATGGAATTGTAATTGCAAGAGTACTTCAACCTCATATTATTCAAGTACTTCCAAGTAATTTTGATTCTGAGTTTTTTATTTTATTCACACAATCTATTATTGCAACCTTAATAATATTAATTACTGCTGAATTTTTGCCCAAAATTCTTTTCAAAATAAATGCAAATACTACGTTGCGTTTCTTTGCAGTGCCAGCTTTAATTTTTTACTATTTACTTTTTCCTATTACATTTTTGTTTATTGTATTTTCTGAATTTTTGCTTAAGCGACTTTTAAAAGTCAATTTTAATCGGCAAAATCAAGTTTTTACTCCTATTGATGTTGATAATTTTATCAATGAATTTTCGAGTGAAAATTCCGAAAACAATGAAATTCAACAAGAATTACAAATGTTTCAGAATGCAATTGATTTTAGAGAAGTGAAATTGCGAGAATGCATGATACCTCGTACAGAAATAATTGCTACCGAAATAAATACTAGCATACAAGAGTTAATAGAGCTATTTATAGAAACCAATCTTTCAAAAATTCTTATATACGAAAATACCATTGATGTTATTATTGGATATGTTCATTCTCACGATATGCTTAAAAAACCTCAAAGTATCAATCAAGTTATTAAACCAATAATTATAGTCCCTGAAACCATGCTTGCCAATAAACTTTTATCAACATTTATTGAGCAAAGGAAAAATGTAGCTTTAGTGGTTGATGAATTTGGAGGAACCTCAGGAATGCTCACACTTGAAGATGTTATTGAAGAAATTTTTGGAGAAATAAACGATGAATATGATACCGAAGATCATATTGAAAAACAAATTTCCGAAAATGAGTATATTTTTTCAGGAAGGCTTGAAATAGATTACTTGAACGATAAGTATTTGTTAGGTTTACCAAAAACATATGATTTTGAAACACTAGCAGGATTGATTATTCATTCTCATGAAAGCATTCCCAATTTAAACGACGAAATTATTATTGGAAACTTTATTTTCACTATTCTTGAAGCCTGTGAAACCCGCATCGAAAAAGTGAATGTTAGAATAAATACTGAATAGGTAGTTTCAATAAATTGTAAATTTTTCTATCAGATAAAATCAATAGTGATAGCATAAATCAATTTACCGCTATTACTATTATCATTTTTATTGAAATATAAGATATTCTGAATTTGCAAAAATTGAACAAAAAACATTATAAATTACAAAAAAAAATGTAAATTTGCCAACTATTTAAAAAAAAGAACTATGGCTATTATAGGAACAATAAGAAAAAGATCAGGTTTACTAATTATTTTAATTGGTATTGCTATTGCTGGATTTGTATTACAAGATGCATTTAAAAGCACTAAAGGGTTCAATAATAAAAAATTAGGTGTTGTTAATGGTTCAGACATTACATATCCCGAATTCGAAAGAAAAATGGAAGATCAAGTTGCTCAGATGAAGCAACAACAGCGTAAAGAAAATCTTACTTCTCAGGAATTATTTCAAGTACGTCAAAATGTATGGAATCAATTAGTAAGTGATATATTAATGGGAAAAGAATTTGAAGAACTTTCTATTGAAGTTTCTCCTGAAGAAATGAATGATATGTTCTACGGGAAATTCTTACATCAATTTATTTCTCAGAATTTTACAAATCCTAAAACAGGGCAAGTTGATAGACAAAGAGTAATGTCAATTATTAATGGGTTTGACCAAATGAAACCTGAAGAACAAAAAAATTGGAAATCAATTGAGGAATATATTAAAACTGAAAGAATTCGTACAAAATACAACAATTTAATTGCAAAAAGTTTTTATATGCCAAAAGCATTTGCAAAAAAAGCGTATGAAGCTCAGAATGATTTTGCAAAATGTCGTTTGATTTCTGTTGACTATTCTACAGTTTCTGATAGTATCGTAAAATTAACTGATAAGGATTACGAAACCTACTATGAAGAGCATAAACAGGAATTTGAACAAGAACCATCAAGAGATATTGATTATGTGATGTTTGAAGTACTTCCTTCAAAAGAAGATGTTGAAGCAACAACCAAACAAGTTAGTACTGTATTTGCTGATTTTCAAACTTCTGATAATATTCCAGAATTCGTAAATTCTTTTTCTGATACTCGCTACGATAGCACTTTCAAGAAAAGAGGTGTTTTGCCTTTCAGTATTGATTCTGCTGTTTTTAATGCTAGTATAGGTACAATTTTCCCTCCTTTTATGGATAATGGGTCGTTTAAAATGGCAAAATTAATGGATGCTCAAATGCGTCCAGACTCAATGAAAGCCAGACATATACTTCTTTCTTTTCAAGGCGCTTATGGAGCAGCTGAAACTATAAAAAGGACTAAAGATGAAGCTAAAAAAGTTGCCGATAGCTTAAGGATTATGATCCAAAAAGATACTGCTAAATTTTCTGTATTTGCAGCATCTTCTTCTGATGACCCTTCTGCAAAAGAAAACAAAGGTGATTTGGGTTGGTTTGCAGATCAAACAATGGTTGCTCCTTTTAACGAAGCAGTTGTAAAAGGAAAACTTGGTGAAGTTGTAGTAGTTGAATCTCCTTTTGGATATCATATAATTAACATAACTGGTAAAAAAACACCAGAAAAGAAAGTTCGCGTTGCTTTAATTACTCGTAGTCTTGAAGCAAGTAATCAGACATATAAAAATGTATTTGCTCAGGCAAATAAATTTGCAAGTGAAAACACAACAGTTGAACAATTTGAAGCTACTATTAAAAAAGAAGGTTTAAATAAACGTACAGCCGAATATATCCAACCAATGGCTGATAATATTCCTGGCGTTGAAAATGCAAGAGAATTAATTAGATGGTCTTTTAATGAAGAGACTAAGAAAAATGATGTTTCAAAACAAGTTTACGAAATTGACAATAAATTTGTAGTAGCTGTAGTTAAAGAAGTTCGCGAAAAAGGAATTGCTCCTTTGGCTCAAATTAAACAAAGACTTGAACTTGTTGTAAAAAGAGATAAAAAAGCGATAATGATTCAGGAAAAATTAAAAACTGCATTAGCTTCTACTAAAGACTTGAATCAATTAGCACTAAAATTCAACACTCAAGTTGATACAGTTCCTCAATTAAATTTTGCCGCTTATAATGTTGGAAGAAAAGGTTATGAACCTGAAGTTATTGGTACTACTTTTTCTATGAAAAAAGATGCTGTTTCAAAACCAATAAAAGGATATAGTGGTGTGTATGTAATGTGTGTAGATGAATTTATTAAAGCACCAGCTACTAAAGACTATACAATGATACAAATGCAAATGCAAGGCATGTTCCAACAAAGAGTAGGAAATGATGCATACAAAGCAATACAGGATAAAGCAAAAATTGAAGATAATAGAATCTTTTTCTATTAAACTCAATTGTTAACAAAAAAAAGACGCTTTTAAGGCGTCTTTTTTTTTACCAATCTTAAAATAGAATGGCAAAAAAATGATTGATAAAAACTTCTAAAAAACTATCAATAATGATAAGGGATAAACTTACATTCTAACAACTATTTTTGACAAATGAATTTTAGCAGCAAACTTTTGTACTGGTACAATCATCATCATCGTGATTTACCCTGGAGAAATACAAAAGATCCTTATTTAATTTGGATTTCCGAAATAATTTTACAACAAACACGTGTTAACCAAGGGTATCAATACTATTTGCGTTTTATTGAGAAATTCCCTGACATACAAACGTTGGCAAATGCAAAAGAAGAGGATGTTTTAAAATTATGGCAAGGCTTAGGATATTATTCAAGAGCACGTAATATTTTTTATGCAGCACATCAAATTATGAATGATTTTGATGGAAAATTTCCTGCCGATTATCATGATATTATCAAATTAAAAGGAATTGGAAGTTACTCAGCTAGTGCCATTGCTTCTATCGCCTTTAAACAAAGTTACCCTGTGATGGATGGGAATGTGTTAAGGGTAATTTCAAGGGTATATAACATTATTACCCCTGTTGATTGCAATAAAGGGAAAAACGAAATACTCAGCATTTTAAATCTTTTAATTGATAAAAATAATCCTGATATTTTCAACCAAGCTATTATGGAATTAGGAGCTATGGTATGTTTACCACAAAATCCAAAATGTGAAACTTGTCCATTGAATGTGCTCTGCATTGCTTTTATGAATAATAATATGAGTGCATTCCCTGTTAAATCAAAAAAAATTAATCAACGGTTTCGTTACTTTTATTATTTAGTTATTAAAATATCAAATATGGATGGTGAGTTTATTTATTTAAACAAGCGAACAAATAATGATATTTGGAAGAATATGTATGATTTTCCTCTTTTTGAATCTGAAAAAGATCTTAATTTAAGTGATGATGTTATACCAGAAATTAATAAATTTATACGTTATGATAGTTATTTGGTAAAGGGAATTAGCAAAATGTATAAGCACCAATTAACTCATCAAACTATTTTTGCATATTTCATTGAACTTGAAATATCTCATCCATTAAAGTTAGAAAATAAATTTATTAGAATACCTTTTTACGAGTTAAACAATTATCCTATACCAAAGCTTATTGATAACTATTTAAAAAACAGCAATATAAATACGAAATAAAAAATGTTAAATAACAGTAAATATTGCAAAAATATTTTGTAAGTTTGTACTTAATTATTAATCATAAAAAAATTAAAAAAATGGCTGGAGTAAATAAAGTTATTTTAGTTGGTAATTTGGGAAAAGATCCTGAAATTACAAATATTGGAAATGATGTGAAGAAAGCTGCATTTTCACTTGCTACTTCCGAATCTTACAAAACCAAAGATGGGAATAAAGTAGAACAAACAGAATGGCATAACGTTGTAATATGGAGAGGTTTAGCTGATGTTGCTGAAAGATTTCTACATAAAGGAAGTAAGATTTACCTTGAAGGTAAAATTAAATACAGAACTTATGACGATAAAGATGGAAACAAAAGATATATTACAGAAATAGTTGGAGATACCTTTACAATGCTTGATACTAAACAAGGAGGGATAGAAGGAGGCAACAATGTACCACCACCAGTTATAGATATTCCAAACGGGCCAGAAGATGATTTGCCATTTTAATCTGCTTTGTAAACATATTTTTCCCGTAATTTGCATTTTTAATCTATAATTCACCTGTTTTTATAAACGTCTGAAATAATTATATTTGCATTGGAAGTAATACATATAACATCTAATTTAACAATAACACTGGTAATCACCAGTGTTATTGTTAAGTCTTTCACGTTAGGAATTTTTATAGGAATACTGCTTATCTTTTTGCTTCTGATAGTTTCTGCTTTGGTTTCTGGTTCTGAAAATGCTTTTTTTTCGCTTACACCATCCGAAATTGATGAATATAGAAACTCATCTATACCCAAACATCAATTAATTATTCATCTTTTAGAGAAACCAAAAAAATTACTTGCAACAATTTTGATTACAAATAATTTTGTAAACACATCTATAGTTATAATTTCCACTTATTTAGTAGCTAATTTATTTGATTTTACCGATTTTCCTGTCTTAGGTATGTTCATACAGGTAGTAGTTATTACTTCCCTTATACTTTTTATCGGGGAAATTTTACCTAAAGTTTATGCAACACAAAATGCACAGAGAATAGTAGTTTTAATGGCTGCCCCTTTGCATTTTTTTTCCCGTCTTTTTTATCCATTGGTTTATATTTTGATAAAATCTAGTTCTGTGATTGACAAAAGAATTACAAAAAAAGGTCATAATATTTCTATATCCGAATTATCAAATGTAATTGATATTACATCAGGAACTTTAACACCTAAGCAAGAAACCCAAATTTTAAGAGGTATCGTTAATTTTGGAGATATTGATGTAAAAGAAATTATGAAATCACGTATTGATGTGGTTGCCATTGATAGCGAAACAAAATTTAGTGTTTTGTTGCAAATAGTTTTAGATAATAGGTATTCAAGAATGCCTGTTTATACTGAAAATTTTGATAAAATAGATGGTATTTTATATATTAAAGATCTTTTGCCTCATTTAAATGAGGATAATAGTTTTAATTGGGTAAAACTCATTCGTCCTTCTTTTTTTGTACCAGAAAACAAAAAAATAAATGATTTACTTAAAGAGTTTCAAGAAAAGAAAATACACCTTGCCATTGTAGTTGACGAATATGGTGGAACATCTGGTATCGTTACTCTTGAAGATATTTTAGAAGAAATAGTTGGCGAAATCAATGATGAATTTGATGTAGCTGCAGAAGATGTTGATTTTACTAAAATCGATGAAAAAAATTATTTGTTTGAAGGCAAAACAACTTTAAATGATTTTTATAAAATACTTGGAATAGAAGAAAAAGTATTTGATGAAATAAAAGGCGAATCAGATACTATTGCTGGCCTTATTTTGGAAAACCAAGGTAGAATCCCAGAAAAAAATACGATTATACAACTTCAAGATTTTACTTTTCAAATAGAAGCCGTTGATAATAGGAGGATTAAGCGCATTAAAGTAACAATTAATTAGAAATATATATGCAAAAATTAATCATAAACTCTATAATACTAATCAGTTTGTTTTCGCTTATTTCTTGTAGTGGTGAAGATTATTCGCCAAAACCAAGAGCTTATTTCCGTATTGATTTGCCCGAAAAATCGTATCAAAAGTTTGATACAATTTTCCCTTATTCTTTTGAATATCCAAGTTATGCAGTAATAAAACGAAACAATACTAATATTATAGATGATAAATATTGGATAAATATAAATTTTCCAACATATAATGCTACAATACATATTACATACAAAACTGTAAAAAACAATTTAGATAGTTTGGTTGAGAGTGCTCGTAAATTTGTAGATAAGCATATTTCAAAAGCAACTTCCATTAAAGAAAAAGCTTATGAGAATGTCGAAAACAATGTATTTGGAGTAGTTTATAATATTAAAGGAAATTCAGTGGCTTCGTCTTATCAGTTTTTTGCAACAGATAGAAAAAAACATTATATACGTGGAGCATTGTATTTTAATATGCCCCCAAGCAACGATTCTTTGGCTCCTGTCATTGATTTTATTGAAAAGGATATAGACCATTTGATTAGTACACTAAAATGGAAATAAATTTTTTAATACATGCTTGTATTTTTGAGACACATCTGTAATAATTAATAATGCTTATCTTTTGCTGTTGTCAGAAAAAGCTAAACAACAATGATAAGTTATGAAATAAAAACTAAAAGAGCCACTTTAGTATTCTGTTAAAGTAGCTCTTTAGTATCAAATAATTATAGGTAATAATTAGATGACAAGTTTTTATCAGTTTTGGTTGTATGCTATGAATTATTTTTCAAAAATTCAAAAAAATTCCAACTATTTTATTTCGCTTCCGTTTTTCACTTCTTCAGTTGGTGATACAAAGCAGAGTTTCCCATCGTGGTTTTCTGCCATCAGTATCATGCCTTGCGAATCTATCCCTTTTAAATTTTTAGGCGAAAGATTTATTAATATACTTACTCTTTGTCCGATAATGTTTTCGGCTTCGTAATGCTCTGCTATACCCGAAACTATTGTGCGTTTATCTATTCCTGTGTCAACGGTTAATTTAAGCAGTTTCTTGGTTTTGGCTACTTTTTCGGCAGCAATAATGGTTGCTGTACGGATATCCATTTTTGCAAAATCATCGTATTCAATGTTTTGCTTTGCAGGATTTATTATAACATTGGCAGCATCGTTTGCCTTTTTTGTATCCAATAGTTTTTGAACTTGTTGTTCTATTTCAATGTCTTCAATGCGTTGAAACAAAAATGCAGCTTGTCCCAACGGATGATTTTCAGCCAACAGCTTAATTGTTCCGGCTTCATTCCATTTGGGAAGGCTGAAATTAAGCATATTTGCGAGTTTAGTTGCCGTAAATGGCAAAAATGGTTCGCAAACCACAGCAAGATTAGCACATATTTGTATTGAAATATTCAAAACTGTTTTCACCCGATTTTCGTCAGTTTTAAAAACTTTCCAGGGTTCGTTTTCAGTAAGATATTTATTGCCCAATCGGGCAAGATTCATCATTTCGTTAATGGCTTCACGAAAACGGTAAGCTTCAATGCTTTTAGCTATTCTCGACGGAAATATATTAATTTCTTCAATCGTAGCTTTGTCGGCATCATTTAATTCGCCCAATGCAGGAACAATTCCTTCAAAATATTTATGTGTCAGAACCATGCTACGATTTACAAAATTGCCAAAAATTGCCAGCAATTCATTGTTGTTTTTTGCCTGATAATCTTTCCATGTAAAATCGTTGTCTTTGGTTTCGGGGGCATTGGCACAAAGTACATAACGCAGTTCGTCTTGCTTGTTGGGAAAATCCAGGAGATATTCATGTAACCAAACAGCCCAATTGCGTGAAGTGGATATTTTATCACCTTCTAGGTTCATAAACTCGTTGGCAGGCACATTGTCAGGTAAAATAAAACTGCCTTCGGCTTTTAACATGGCAGGAAATATAATGCAATGAAAAACAATATTATCTTTACCAATAAAATGAACCAATTTGGTTTCTTTGTCTTTCCAGTATTTTTCCCAGTCCGAAGTTAATTCTTTGGTAGCAGAAATATAACCTATCGGCGCATCAAACCAAACATATAATACTTTGCCTTCGCTACCTTCAATTTCCGATGGAAGTTTTACGCCCCAATCCAAGTCGCGGGTAACGGCTCGTGGTTGCAATCCCTGATCTAACCACGACTTACATTGTCCGTAAACATTGGTTTTCCAATCATCTTTGTGTCCAACCAAAATCCATTCCTTCAAAAATTCTTCATAGTTTTCCAATGGCAAAAACCAATGTTTGGTTTCTTTCAATACGGGGGCATTTCCGCTAATTGCCGAACGTGGATTAATTAAGTCTGTAGCGTTTAATGTAGTTCCACATTTCTCGCACTGATCGCCATAAGCTTTTTCGTTGCTGCAATGAGGACAAGTTCCTGTAATATAGCGGTCAGCTAAATATTGCTTGTTTTCTTCATCATAATATTGCATCGATAATTTTTCGATAAAATCGCCATTGTAGTATAATTTCCTAAAAAATTCATCCGCAGTTTCGTGATGGACTTTGTTAGAAGTTCTTGAGTAAATATCGAAAGATACACCAAATTCTGCAAAAGATTGTTTGATAATGTTATGGTATTTATCAACAATTTCCTGTGGTGTAACACCCAATTGTCGTGCTTTTATTGTTATGGGTACCCCATGTTCATCGGACCCTCCAATAAAAACAACATCTTCGCCAATTGAACGCAAATATCTCACATAAATATCGGCAGGAACATACACTCCTGCTAGATGGCCAATATGAATAGGACCATTTGCATAAGGTAAAGCAGAAGTAACGGTATATCTTTTATATTGCATATTATTTGTTTATTCGTTGAAAGCTTAAAATCTTAAATAAGATTGTGCCAATTTAGGACTATCTTATATTTGTGTGCAAAGATAAGGAAATTTCAGATTTTAAAAGATTTCTCATTTCAGCTAAATATTAGATTCTTTGCTCAGGTTTTTTTCCTTATTACAGCAAATTTTCGAAATTAACTTCAAAATAATAAACAGTTCAATTTTAATAAAAAAGTTAATTTCAAAAGTATTCATGTCAAAAAAAATATGTAGGTTTGTATCAGCAAACAAATTTATTTATTATCAAAATATAATTTATTATGACATTTATTATTAAAGGAAGCGGGCTTAAGATAGAAGACGTGGTTAACGTTGCCCGTAACAATCAAAAAGTAGAATTGCATCCCGATGCCATTGCCCGTATCAATAAGTGCCGTGCAATGCTAGAACGTAAAATTGTTGCTGGAGAAATTATGTATGGAGTTAATACCGGCATTGGAGAATTTTCGGAAGTAGTATTAAATGACGAACAAGTAAAAGAATTTCAAAAGTATTTGGTGTATAATCATGCAGCAGGTATTGGTAATCCAATGCCACTAGACCATGTAAGAGGTGCCATGCTAGGGCGTATCAATGTGCATGCTCACGGCAACTCAGGTGTGCGTTTGGAAATTACTCAAACCTTGGTTGAAATGCTTAACAAAGGAGTTACGCCTTATGTGTGTGAAAAAGGTTCGGTTGGTGCTTGTGGCGACTTAGCTCCAATGTCGCAAATTGCTTTATTAATGATGGGCGAAGGAAAAGCATATTATCAAGGACAATTATATGAAGGCAAAGAAGCTATGGACAAAGCAGGAATTCCTATTCCCGGCTTACAAGCAAGAGATGGATTGGCAACTATTAATGGCAGTAACGTATTAACAGCCATGAGTGCCCTCTTTCTTTATGATGCTAACAACTGGCTGAAACAAGCTGAAATAGCTGCAGCAATGTCGTTGGAAGCAATGAAAGCAAATATGCGTCCTTATAATCCAAGATTACACGAAGTAAGAGGTTTTAAGGGTGCTGTAAGAAGTGCGGCTTCTATTTTAAAAATGGTAAATGGCGGCGATTTACACTTAGGTAATATCAAGTGCAAAGTTCAGGATGCTTATTCAATGCGTTCAACACCTCAGGTAATTGGCGCAGCACATGATGCATTGGCGTATGCCCGTTCGCAGGTTGAAATAGAATTAAATGGTGTTGGTGATAATCCTATTTTCTTCCCAGAAGAAGAATTGCAACTTTCAGGAGCTAATTTCCAGGGATCTCCGGTTGCTGTGCCAATGGATATGGCCGGTTATTGTATTACCATGGTTAGTGTTCTGTCAGAACGAAGAATGAATCGTTTGAACAACCCTGCTTTAAGCGTTGGGCTGCCAGCTTTTCTTACCAAAGGTGCTGGTATGTTTTCCGGATTAATGCTCAGTCAATATACAGCAGATACACTCATTGTTGAACAACGCATACTTTCAGTACCTGCATCTATCCAATCTATTCCTGCTGCGGCAGATCAAGAAGATTTTGTATCGATGGGGATGAATACTGCTTTGAAAAACTTCCAGATTCTGGATAATGCTTATGGCATTTTAGGTATTGAATTGATGGCTGCTGCACAAGCTTTGGATTTCAGAGAATATAGTTTTGGAAAAGGAGTTCAGAAAGCCAAAGAAGTGGTTCGCCGTCATGTTGATTTCCTCGAAATTGATCGTCCCCTTTACAATGACCACAATGCTATGAAAGCCTTGGTAAAATCATGCGAAATACTTACCGAAGTTGAAAAAGAAGTAGGTAAATTAGAATAATGATTTGATGATGTAGTGTTTTAAATTTTGAAATTTACCGAATCTCTTTTTTGTCATTCCGAACAATAGTGAGGAATCTCAATAAATTAAAAAAACAATATTATTCAATGTTTTAATGCTAAAAAAGCGATTCCTTTACTTTGACAAGGAATCGCTTTTGGTTTCTGAAAGAATTACATTTATGTTGTAACAATTGTTTTGGAAATTGAATCACCAAATCATCCCATCTTCTCTTCTTCGCATCACCAAATCTTTTACCGAATCACAATTCTTCCCAAAGCGGCAGATATCATTTTTTTTGCACCTATGAGCCGCTTTTGCTTTTCCATCAGTATAATAAAATCTTCATCGTTGCCAAGTTCTTTAATTTCCTTTGCATTCTTCGCAAGCATTTCTTCTACTTTTTTAAGTTTAAACGAAAAAACAGAGTGATTTACAGATTGTTCCAAAACAATTGTTTTTTCTTCGGTAGGAACAGAAATACGATGCATTTCCTGCCAGTTATCACTCAACATATAAGATGACGACAATAGATTAATAGCAGTTTTTCGGATAATGCTATCAGGATGATTTGTAAAAAATTGGTCTGTTGGCAGCTTATCGCTTTTTATCGCTTTTGCATATTCATTAAAAATGAGCTGATATGCTTGATTGTTGAAACTGAATTCTTCGGAAAGTATATCATTTACAATGCAAACAGCAACACTGATTTTATTTGTAACTTCTTCGTTTTCCTCATTAATACTTTTAGTATCCAGTTCTTTATGTCCAAAATTTAACAATAAACGGATAATGTCTTTTTCTTGATATTCAGCCTCATCAAGTTCAATTTCGTCAATTTGTTTTTCTGAGGGAATAATCGGTGTTTCAGGAAGAGGGGTTTGTCCATCTTCTTGTAATGTTTTTGATGCTTTTTTTCGTAGTAGTTTATTGAGTTCGTTTAATAGGGTTTGCTCAGGAATATTCATCAAGGCACTACACTCTTTGGTATAGATAGAACGTGGAATGCTATCGGGTATCAATGAAATAGTGGTAACAATTTCTTTTACCAATGCTGATTTCTTAATAGGATCGTGGGCTGCTTCTTCTAATAATAAATTGGTTTTAAATAAAATGAAATTATTTGCATTTGTATTGATGTATTCCTGCACCACAGCCGAACGATTTTTACGGGTATAGGAGTCAGGGTCTTCGCCATCAGGGAAAAGAACAATTTTTACATTCATGCCTTGTTCCAATATCATGTCGATACCACGGAAACTTGCCTTGATGCCTGCTGCATCTCCATCATATAAGATGGTAATATTTTTGGTGTACCGATTGATGAGTCGTATTTGCTCCGTAGTTAGAGACGTACCGGATGAAGAAACCACATTTTCGATTCCTGCCTGATGCAAGGTAATAACATCGGTATAACCTTCAACCAAATAACAATTGTCCTGAGTAATAATCGCATTTTTGGCAAAATTAAGTCCATAAAGTACTTTGCTTTTGCTATAAATTTCGGTTTCTGGCGAGTTTACATACTTAGGTTTTGTTTTATCAGAACTCAATATTCTACCACCAAAAGCTATAACTTTGCCCGATAAACTATGGATAGGAAACATAACCCTGGAACGAAAACGATCGTAATGCTTGTCATCTTTGTCAATGCTAAAACCAGATTTAACTAATTGCCCCATTTTATAACCGTTTTTGACAGCATATTCAGTAAAATCATCCCATTTATCTAAACAATAACCTAGTTCAAATTTTTTAATTGTAGTATCAGTGAATTCTCTTTCTTTAAAATAAGAAAGCCCGATGGCACGTCCCTCTTCGCTATTTAGCAGATTGTCAACAAAATGTCTATGTGCAAAATTAGTAATAGTAAACAGCGATTCTTTTTCATCAAGAGCGGCTATTTGATCTGCAGAAGGAATTTCTTCCTCAATTTCAATATTGTATTTATTAGCAAGATGTCGAAGAGCTTCTGGATAAGAAAAATGCTCATGCTCCATTAAGAAATTAACAGAATTTCCTGCTTTTCCACATCCAAAACATTTAAAAATCCCTTTTACCGGAGAAACAGTAAAAGAAGGCGTTTTTTCGTTGTGAAACGGACAAACGCCAATTAGATTAACACCTCTTTTGCGAAGCGAAACATATTCTCCCACAACATCTTCAATGCGAGCTGTTTCTATAATTGTTTGTATTATATCCGGACTAATCAATGTTTGTTTTTCTTTTTACAAAGATATATGTTTGGTGATAATTTATACGAATTTATTTGTTTATTTTTTAATAACAATATATTGTTCAAAATTAAACCACATTCAAGTTCTATACCTTCCGATAAATAAGTGTAATTTTGCAAAAAACAATCCTAATGTCAGAAAAAAAAGATATTCAAGCATTTACAACTTATCGT
>CAZUCB010000013.1:0-33793 GCA_964618755.1 uncultured Bacteroides sp.
CAATGTTATTATACAAGTAATTAGGAACAATATCTTCTTCTCTGATTAACAAAAAAAGTTTAACATTCAACGAGCTAAGTTCTTTTAACAAAAACTTACCTATAAAACCACCAGCACCAGTAATAAAAATAGTTATCATATCAAACTTTATATTTATTCTTAAAAAATAGTTTTATTTTTTTATAAGATAGTGTTGATAAATATATTGTACTACAAGGTAATAATAAGGCTTCGAAAAAAACAGATTTATAAACTTCTGGACCACTTCTAATTATAGAAGGTGCAAATGCAATAATAGAAGAGAATGCAAATAAAAAAAATAAATTCTTAAAATCGGACTTAAAATAACCACTTATATTTTGTTTTTTTAGCAAATAAAACCATAAATACCCAAGTATTAAAGAACCTAGTATTATACCGAAAATACCAAAGTTAATATACCAAGCAGTTGCGTGATTTATTGTATATCCCTGACCATCAACAGCATTTACGCCAGATATATATAAATCATAAGCGGTTTCTGGTCTATAAGGATATATTGCTCTAGGAATAATTGAAGAACCTAAATTAATAAAACTTCCACCATAAGAAAATGGAAGATTAAATAACAAGACTCCATACATTGAAAAATGAGCAAAAAACATCTCATTGGAAAGAAGAAATGATGATGTCATGCCACCTAACTGTATATCATTTAAAGGTAATATGATAATATTTTGATCAAGTGAACCTCCAAAATAAACATAAATAGATAATAACATTGGTGTTGCCATTCTTCGAAAATAATGATTAAAAAACATTGGAACAAAAAAAGCAACCAAAAGAATACACAATTTTGAAACCTGAATTTTTTTATTGTTATTCATCCAATAAAGGCTTAGAGATAAAATTCCAGCAAATAGCAGTTCTCTACGATTTCCTAAAATCATTAAATAAAATACAATTACTACAAATAATATTAAATATAACCATTTGATAATATAATGATTATTTCCTTTAATAAACTTTCCTTTGTTTTGTGAAAGTAAAATTGTTAATCCAATATATAAGGAAACTACAGCAACTTGATTTAATAATTGATGAATTGAATACCATTTATTTGGAACACTCCTAGTAACAGTATATATAGAAAGTCCATTGCTTATAGCAATAAATATTTCTTTATAAATTAAAATAAAACTTAAGATTGTTGCTGAAAGCCCAATCAAAATTAATATATAATGATTTATCTGCACAATCCTTATTTCATCATTAAACTTATTATTATGCTTGTTTGAATACTTTAAAAATATTAATATAGTAATGGGAACAAAAAGCAAAAAAAGACCAAAGTAATTAATTGATAAAAAATAATCAAAATCCAATTTGAATGGAAATAATTTCTCTGAAATATAATAGTATGATAATCCTATTTTAGCTCCATTGAAACCAGTTAAAGCATCTATCGTAAAGAACCAAGATCCTAATAAAGACCAATAAAATAAAAAAAACAATCCTAATTGGAGAATATATTCCTTAGTTTGCTTCCATACTTTCCATGATAAGAAAAAATAGAGTAAAGTATATACTGTTAATGCTAAAAGATAAGTCATATAATTATTTAATTGAATTTTTAATTTTATTGATTTCAAAAAGAGTTAGTAATCCTAGAATATTTAAAGAAATTGCTAATGAAATTAGTACAAAATTAAAATTATGTAAAAAGTTTAAAAATAATGTTGACAAAATTAGAAACAATATAAATACAATAAAAATATTTTTTGTATTTACTGCTTTTACATAAAATGCATCCAAAATACTTCTTAAAGATATATATAATGTATAGCCAAAACATCCAAGCATAATAATTTTAGAAATTTCAATTAAAGCTGGATTAACTGATCCTAAATAGAAAGACAAAATTTGAGTAGCAAATAAATTAAAAATAACAAATCCTACTAAAGTGATTGCCAATGTTACTATCGTTAAATTTCTAGCAGTTTTCATTAAAGAATCTATTCTGTTTCCTGAAATCATTTTACTTGATTCAGGAAGCAGAATTAAACAAATTGGTCCAAAAGCAGCTCCAACCATATTCAAAAGAGAAATACCAAATGCAACATAACCAGCTTCTTTAATGCCTTTGTAATGAGCAGTATAAAATGCAGGCAAACTTAAAAGTCCGGCTATAGCGATATCTCCAGGTATTCTTTGTATACCATAAAAAATTAACTCTTTAGCAATTTTGAAATTAATAAGTATAATTTTATAATTTCTGAAAAGAATATTTAAAAAAAACAAAATTGAAACTATAATCCATAATATACCATTTATGTAAAAAATAACGAGGATTTGTTTTGAAAATGCGAAAGCTATAATCGGAATAATTCCTAAATTAATAATTTGGAACAAATTTGCAGATAACATCATAATATTTCCTCTGTAATACGAATATATTGAGGAATGAAGGACTAAACCAAAGCACATGATTAACAATGGATAAATCAGATGTACCAAGGACGTATTTCCAAAAAATAGATAAGAAAAAACTGAAGGAAATATTATCAAAATCAGTGAAAATATCAACCCAATCGATAATACTATCAGAAAACCAGTATAAAAGTAGGATACAGAATCTTTCATTTTCCCTTTACCTATAGCAAAAGCTATATATCTGGGAATTCCAACACCCATACCCATCATCAAAATCGGTTGTATGAATGATATCGTCCTTCTTACAAGGGCATATTCAGAAAAAGAAGTTTCCCCAATTAGCTTATTAGCAAACTTATAAACTAATACTCCTGCTATTAAGACAAAAGCTTCAGTAATAAAAGTAACAATATAATCTTTATACCTTTGTCTATTCATATAGAAAAATCAGAAATTCCCGTTAAATTAATTTTGATAATTAATAAAAAAAAAAGTAAAGATTCAAAATAAAAAAAATAAGATATTGAAATTAATATGAGTCATTTTTTAATATCGTATTAAACTATTCATAGCAAACTATTACTAAAATTACAATAGATTTACAAATAAGAGATAATAAAATTTATTTTCAAACACTAAAAAAATAGTTTAATTTTAAATGTTTAGTTAATTTCCTTGTATCCTTTTACTATTCCTTGATTCCATGAAAGTAAGCAATGCTGCAGGGTCTTTAAAACGACTGGTAAGCATCATTGCAGCAATGATATAAGGTTTGAAACCTGCTTCTTTATATGTTTCTATACGATATTTGTCAAAAACATCTTTAGCTACTTCGCCTTCAACACACGAAATGCCTGATATATCTGCAGGTAAGCAGTGCATATACAATGCTTCGCCATTTTTAGTTAATTTCATTTTTTCATCATCACATTCCCAGTTTTTAAATTTTGCATTGTTTGTCAAACAGTCTTTTTCTAAATCTTTCAAACCGTCTTTATCATTAGCATACAATAGTTTTGTACGAGTTTGCATTACAGAATATGGAGCCCAGCTTTTTGGATAAACAATATCGGCATTTTTAAAAGCTTCTTCCATAGAGTTTATTACTTTAAAACTTCCGCCGCTAAATTTTGCGTTTTTATCAGCAATATCTATTACTTCAGGTATTAATTCATAACCTTTGGGATAAGCTAATTCCACTTCCATTCCATAACGAGTCATTAAACCAATTATTCCTTGTGGTACCGAAAGTGGCTTTCCATAGCTTGGAGAATAAGCCCAAGTCATTGCAATTTTTTTCCCTTTCAAGTTTTCTAATGACCCAAAATAAGACTTCAAATGCAATAAATCAGCCATACTTTGGGTAGGATGATCGATATCACATTGCAAATTAACTACAGCAGGGCGTTGAGGCAAAACACCTTCATTAAATCCGTCTTGCAATGAATTTGCAACTTCTTTCATATAAGTATGACCTGCTCCCAAATACATATCATCGCGAATACCAATAATTTCAGTCAAAAAAGAAATCATATTTGAAGTTTCTCTAACCGTTTCGCCATGTGCAATTTGAGATTTCCCTTCGTCTAAATCTTGAACTGTTAATCCTAACATATTAGCTGCTGATGCAAAAGAAAAACGAGTTCTTGTTGAATTATCCCTGAATTGAGAAACAGCTAAACCTGTTTCAAAACATTTGGTTGAAATATTGCTATTATTCAGATTTTTTAATGCTTCTGCCACATGCATTAGCATTTCTAATTCAGCTTGGGTTTTATCCCATGTTAATAAAAAATCTTTGCCAAATAAACTTGCGTTACTCTGCTTGATAACTTCTATATTTCTTTTAAAATTATCCATGTTTTCTGTTTTTTTGTGAATAAAAATTTTGCTCAACCTTTCAGTTTCGTAAAAGACGAACATCAAAGTTGAGCAAAAATTTTCTTTAATTATGTTTTATTGATTAAGCATTACTGGCATTACAAGCATCAATATATCCTCATCTTTATTTTCGTTATCAACAGGAACAAGAATACCAGCTCTGTTAGGTTGAGACATTTCAATTGTAATCATTTCGCTATCAATATTGCTCAACATTTCTTGCAAAAACTTAGAGTTAAAACCAATTTCCATTGCTTCACCGTCGTAACTACAAGCTAATCTTTCTCTTGCTTCATTTGAATAATCAATATCTTCGGCCGAGATAAATAACTCTTGACCACTAATTTTCATTCGAACCTGATGAGTTGATTGATTTGCAAATATTGCTACACGACGAATAGTGTTTAAAAATGAAATTCTATCAATAATTAATTTATTTGGATTTTCTTTTGGTATAACAGCTTCGTAATTTGGATATTTTCCATCAATTAAACGACATACTAATTCAATATTCTCAAAAGTGAAGAATGCATTACGTTGATTGTATTCGATTTTTACAGGAATATCTTTGTTTGTAAGAGAGTTTCTTAATTGATTGAGTGGTTTTTTAGGAAGAATAAAAGATGCTGAATTTTCAGCTTTAATATCTTTTCTGCGATATCTTGCCAATTTATGAGCATCTGTTGCTACAAAAGTAATATCATCAGGTGTAAGTTCACAAAAAACACCAAGCATTACTGGCCGCAATTCGTCATTTCCCGAAGCAAATAGTGTTTTTGATATAGCTGTAGCAATTATATCTGAATTGATTTCAACAATAGTTGAATCCTCTAAAACTGGAATTTGAGGGAATTCTTCACTATTTTGCCCACTTAATTTATATTTACCTTCACCTGCTGAAATTTCAACACCATAATTTTTTGTATCAATATTGAAAAATAGAGGAATATCAGGAAAAGTTTTTAATGATTCTAATAATTTTTTTGCAGGTATTGCAATAGATCCTTCTTCTGAATCTCCCAATGTTTCATTATCCAAAGATATATTTACAGTCATGGTAGTTTCTAAATCAGAAGCAGTTACTACTAATTTTCCTCCCTTTAACTCAAATAAAAAATTTTCAAGTATTGGTAAAGTAGTATTTGAACTTAACACTCCACTTATGGTTTGTAAATTCTTCAATAACAATGGGCTTTGTACTATAAATCTCATGTTTTTACAATTTTTCTATTAATATTTATGCAAATGTAAATTAAAAATAATTTATATTGTTTTTTTATTTTTATTTTTTTTCAACATTAAGTCTGAAATATGAAGCTGGTTGCAAAATTGAATTAAAAATATAATATTGCAACAATACAAAATCTTTTTCATTATTTACCAGTCCATAAAAATGGTCTCTATCAATGGTAATTGGTTTATTTGTAACATCATCTACAGAACCAAATTCAGCTAACTTTAAAAATGCTTTAAGTGCTGTAACTTTCCCTGTTATATCTGTTACTGTTAATATTGCCATTGGCTTGTGAGAAGTAATGGAGTCTTTATTATTCTTGTTCAAATCGTTAAGAAATGCTTCAAATCCTAAGTTAGAAAATGAATTCATATAATTAAGAACTTTTAAAGTGTCAAATCCATTCATTGTTTGATTGGATAATAATAATTTTATTTCAAAATTTTTATCAAAACGTGATATTTCAAATGAAGATTCAGGAGCTGAAGAATACTCCACCTTAACAGATTTTATATCAGCCATTTTTAATTCAAATATTACACGTTTACGCCAATCACTTTCCAAAGCAGTAAAACGTGGAGTTAAAAATCCCCTAAAACCAGGAAGAGAAACGATATAAGGTTCTTCTGAACCTTCCAATAACATAAAATTACCTTGATTATCTTGGGTTTCATCGCCCACATAATATACTTTAGTGCATTTTTCGTGTGGAAATAATTTAATTTTATCAAATAAATTAATGCGATAAACTCTTTGATAGATTTCTACTTTAACACTTTTAGCAGCCATCCATTTAATTATTGTATTTCTTCCAGCAATAGTAACAGGCTCTCTAACTTGTAAACCAGAAACTGTTTCTAACAAAGTAGTTACACCATCAAGCCGAGCAGGATATTTATCATTTAACAGCCAATTTAGGTCGTCTAATTTTTTAATTGTTACAGTATTATTATTTTTATCACTCATAAATATTTTAGTGATGGAAGAAAAATCTTTAACTGCAAAATCAACTTTAATGGTTGTTTTAGAACTCCTTAAAATAAATATTAATGCTATTACAGCAAGTATTATCGTAATTAATAAGATATATTTGTTTTTTTGCATATTTGGATTTAAATTATTGGTTTTGTAGATATTAAAAAGAATTTTGAATTAATTACTTTATAAACTTTAAACTTATTTTGAATAACGACGCTTACGTAAAAAAGCCATAAGAAAACCTACAATAATTATGATTACAACAGGTAATACAACATTAATAATTTGCAGTTGTATTTTTGATTTTTCTATTTTTGTTTTATCTAACATTCTTAATTTCAATTCACGAGAACGAACTGTAATTAATCCAGAATCATCACAAAGATAATTCATACAATTAAGAATAAATTCTTTGTTTCCAAACATTTGTCCTGTATATTGATCGTAACCTAAAGGCATAGGATATCCTTTAGAATAGTGAAATTGACTTTTTATTACATCTCCATCAGAAATGACAATCATACTTGTAGGCTTCCCTTTTTTGAGAAATCCGATTTTATCACTTTGAGATATTTCACTAGATATTCTATTTGAAAAATTTGATTCAAATTCTCCTTCTAACAATACAGCGACTGACTGAAATGGTTTGTTAAAAAGTCTTTCTTCAGGTTCTTTTTTTAATATTCCTAAATCAATTATTACGGGTGTATTTATTAGCCTCGAGTATTTTGATGAAGTAAGCAAAATTGTTTTCTTAATAGCATTATCAATTGTATCAATGCTTCCTACGAATTCAGTTTTGATAGCATTCAAATTTTTTACTATAGGATGGTTTGCTGTAGGCATAATAATAGGGAAAAAGTACCATGGTAAAAAGCTCGTTTGAGGTTGATTTCCAACTTTTCCTGTAACAATTGGTATTTGTAATGCTGAAATGTCCATTATCAAATTTGTATTCAAACGAACGCCATAACGAAATAACTGGTCAGCAAGATTAAGTTCATTCGTTATACCAACTGTTTGTGATGTGTTTTTCAAACTATCCATACTTGCAAATACTGGATCGATCAGCCAAAGTATTTTACCGCCATACATAACGTATTGATCAATAATAAATTTGTCTTTTTCACTAAATGCTGAATCTGGTTTGGCAATAATAATTGCTTTGTAAATATTTGAAATCTTTGTTTCAGAAGTGTCAGATATTTCTCTGTTCGTAAGCTTATTAACTTTCTCATCAATCCTTATACGATCTACTTGATAATATTGAGAAAGTGCAGAAGTAATATCGTACATTTCGAAATTATTCAATTCTCCATGTCCTTCAATAATAGCAATTTTAGGCTTTGATTTAATGCTTAATTTTCTGATAACATTTGAAATGTTGTATTCTAATGCCTGGATTGAATTATTTAAAACATTTTCTGATTCGATACCCATTTGGTCTATAAGTAATTGCAATGGCATTGTTTGAGCCTTATAGCTTACTTCTGCTCCTGGGAAAATAACTTGTTGAGAAGAACCTCCTTTTTCTTTAACTTGTAAGTTTGTAGGCTGTATTCCCTTTTGAACCAATAATTTATATAAATCATTTCTTTGTTTTTTATCAGTAATTGCATTAGGATTAATAAATTCATACTGAATATTATTGTTGAGTGCTCTAAATTCATCCAACATTTCTTTTGTTGAATTACTAAGTCTTTTAAAACTAGCAGGAAAATCGTCGCCTTCAAGGTAAATTTTAAAATAAACTATGTCATCAATTTGTTTTAAAAGTTTTTTAGTTGCTGGAGAAAGAGAGTATCTTTTTTCAGCAGTTAAGTCAAAACGAGTAAACACAAAACTACCAATAGTATTTAGTAAAACAATAATTATCAAACCATAAATAACTTGAGTGATATTATTAAGTTTTAAATTAATTTTCTTATTTTTCATAACAGTGATATTCAATATGGTTTACCATTTACGACTTTGAAGCGAAAGCTTTGTTAATAAAATAAATATAGAAATAATACTAAGGTAATATATTAAATCCCTAGTATCAATTACACCTCTACTTATAGAAGAATAATGATGGCTAATTCCTAAGGATTTAATAAATAAATCAAATTTTCCGAATAATTCGAGAGAATATATAAGTTCAAAGCCAATATATATTGTGCCGCATAAAAAAACAGAAATAATAAATGAAATAATCTGATTATCAGTAATTGAAGAACTAAATAATCCAATAGCAGAAAATGATGCTCCTAATAATAATAATCCAATATACGAACCCCACGTTCCTCCCATGTCAATATTTCCAATCGGTAATCCTAGATGATAAACAGAGTAAAAATATACAAAAGTTGGTAAAAGTGAAACTGCAACCAATACAACACTTGCAAAAAATTTCGCAAAAATAATCTGTAAATCAGTTAAAGGTTTTGTAAGCAATATTTCGATTGTACCACTCTTTTTTTCATCTGCAAATGAACGCATTGTAATTGCTGAAATTAAAAATAAAAAAACAAATGGGGCAATTAAAAATAAACCGTCTAATCCAGCATAACCGTACTCAAGGATATTAGAATCAGTAGGAAGTACCCACAAAAACAATCCATTGATTAACAAAAAAACAATAATTACAATAAACCCAATCAATGAATTTAAAAAATTATTGACTTCCTTTTTAAATAATGTAAACATGATAAGGATAATTTTAAATTATAGTTTGCGAAATTAAGAATTTTCTGTGTATTAATAATGTATCTTAACAATAATTAAGACACTATAATTCCTACAAATAAAAGAATGTTTTAAGAAAATGTTACGGTAATTTTATCATCATAATTGAGACCAAGTAAACTCTTAGCTTTACTGGTATTCAATGCTATTTGTAACATTCCATTAGAACCAAACAATGCAAGCAGTTCACCTTCAGGGACATCATTATATGATTTGCTTAATTTATAGATATTGTTTTTTCTAACTTCTATACTAAAGGGTCTTCCTCTTTGAATTTTTTTGAATTCAGCTTCTGAAATATTTGTAATTAGGTTTTCATAAACATCTATATACACAATATTTCCCAAAATAGAATTTTCATTGTTTATAGAAAGTAGCGGATTTTTGATGTGAAGTTGATTTTTTGTTGTACCCAAATCATCTATTTTCCCTCCTTTGGCAATAATACAGGCAGCTTTTACAAAAACATCTTTTGTTGAGAAAGTAAAATAATCCGAATCTTGTGTAATATCCAACTCTACTATTTTTTCTGGTGTTTTGTCAAAAATCAATGAAAAAATACCATTGTCAGCACCAATAAAATAATGCCCATCAGCATAAATAGCAATATGAGGTGTTTCTATTGATGCTACAGTGTTAATGGCAATAATGTGGATACTGTCTTTTGGGAAATAAGAATAAGCATTTTTAACAATGTAAGATGCTTGAGCTATATCATATTGTGGAACCAAATGAGAAATATCTACAATATTTACATCAGGCAACTGAGAATATATAGAAGCTTTAACCACAGCAAGATAATAATCTTTTAATCCCCAATCGCTAGTAAGTGTAATTATTGGCATTGTATTTATTTGAAATTTGCTCCAAAATTAATAATTTATCTTCAATTGAAATGATTTTTTGATAATTTTGAATTTTTAATTTTTATTTACGATTTAAACATAATGAGCGAAAAAACTATAACATTTGAAACTATTAATCCTGTTGATATCCTTGGAGTTAATGATAAAAATATTGAATTATTAAAACATTTTTTTTCAAAAGTAAAAATAATTTCTAGAGGTGTAGAAATTAAAATAATTGGAGAAGAAGAAGAGTTGTCGAAATTTGAGAAAAAGTTTCAGTTAATAATTACTCATTTTGAAAAGTTTGGAAAAGTAAATGAAAGTGATATTATGGAAATAATGGAAAATGGTGATTATTTTCTTCAAAAAGAGCAAAATAACGATATTCTTGTTCATGGAAGAAATGGTTTAATTATAAAAGCTCGAACTCCAAATCAAATAAAAATGGTAGAAGCCTGCAATCAAAATGATTTAGTTTTTGCAATAGGACCTGCTGGAACTGGAAAAACATACACAGCTGTTGCATTGGCAGTTAAAGCTTTAAAAAATAAAGAAGTCAGAAGAATAATTTTAACAAGGCCTGCTGTAGAAGCTGGGGAAAATTTAGGATTCTTACCAGGTGATTTGAGAGACAAATTAGATCCTTATTTACAACCTTTATATGATGCTCTTCGTGATATGATTCCCACTCAAAAGCTCTTAACTTATTGGGAAGATGGAACAATTGAAATAGCACCTTTGGCTTTTATGCGTGGAAGAACACTCGACCATGCATTTGTTATTCTCGACGAAGCTCAAAATGCCACTGAAGGTCAGTTAAAAATGTTTTTAACCAGAATGGGAAAATCTGCTAAGTTTATTGTTACAGGTGATATTACACAAATAGACTTACCACGCAATCAGTCTTCAGGCTTAATACAAGCTAGTAAAATTTTACAAAATGTAACAGGATTATCTTTTGTTTTTTTAGATAAGCAAGATATTATCCGTCATAAATTGGTAACAAAAATCATCAATGCTTATGATGAAAATAGTGCTGGTTAATGTGATTTTAAAATAAAAACTCGATTTTTCTTAAAAATCAATTACTAATTTTACATTTAACTGCCTTGGAGTTAAATAATTAGGCACTGCATACTGACGATTGCTAACGTCACTTATCCAAATATAAGAAATAGTATTGCTAATTTGTAATAAATTAAAAACTTCTACACTAAGCCAAACTGTTTCTAATTTTCGAAAAATATTTTTGGGAGACAAATTTGTTTTTTTGCTTTTTATTAAATACGAAGAACCAATATCAACTCTTCGATAAGCTGGCATTCTCAGTGTTTGTTTATATCTATCTGAATTTGGAGGCCCAAAAGGCAAGCTTGCACCAAATACTAAGTTTAGGTGCATTTTAATATTTGGAATTCTAGGCAAATAGTCTTGGAAAAACAAACTAAAAACGACTCTTTGATCTGTTGGACGAGGGATAAAACCTGGTTCAATAGTATTTCCATTTTTATCAATATAACTATCATTATCAATATTTTCCTGAGTTTGCATAATTGATAAACTTGCCCAAGATTCAATACCTTTTACAAATTCACCATTCAATCTAAAATCAATACCTGTAGCATATCCATGAGCTTCATTTTTAGAAGAATACCTTATACGTACATTGTCAATTTCATAAGGAATTAAATTATTCAAATATTTATAATAAGCTTCGGAAACAAATTTAAATGGACGACCCCATATTGTTAAATCCCAGTCCATTCCGGCAACAAAATGAATTGATTGCTGTGATTTAATATCTTTATTCAAATTGCCAGTTTTATCTCTTAATTCTCTATAAAATGGTGATTGATAGTATAAACCTGTTGAAAAACGAAGTACAATATCTTTTTCCCACCTTGGTTTGTATGAAATAGTGGCTCTTGGACTCACTAAAATCTCATTGTTCAAATCCCAATAGCTAAATCTAATTCCACTTGTTAACAACAAACGATTTGTGTCTCCGTCTATAGTCCAAGTATCCTGAATAAATGCAGAGATTCGATTGGATGATAAATCGTTTTTTGCTTTATACACATTTTGTAATTCAAGTGGAAAATGAGGTGGGGTAGGACTTCCTATTGAATCGGGAGGATTAGGTAATGTATAATCAGAAGAATCAACTAATTTCCATTCATTTAATTTATCAAGAATTTGTTCTCGTTGATATTTAGCTCCCCATTGAATATAATGATATGTTTTAGAAATAGAACCTCTGTTTTCAAAGTTTATAATATTTGAATTCAAATAATTACGAGCATGGTTGATATAGGTTCCAACACCACGATTAAAAGCTTCTTGTGCAAAATTTTCTTTTCCAAAATCAGCTTCCAATTGATACAACCAATATTGCCCTTGAATATCAAAAGTCTCTTCTTCATAAGATTGGAAAGCAGAAATAGTGTTTTTTATATTTATATTGTTTTCGGGTTTGTAAGTAAGAGAAAGAGCTCCAAAAAAAGTTTCAAATTTATCTAATTCTTGCCCGTCAAAATAAACTTTTAATCGCAAAGCTTCATTAATAGTTCCAAAGTCAGTTTCACGATTTTGAGGAATAACATTGTAAATATTTCTAGCATAATTACCTAAAAAAGAAATTTCTAATTTCTCACTAAGATCATAAGTTAAAAGAGTTTGAAGGTCAGTAAAAGAAGGACGGTATTCTCCTTTTGTTTGTAATGAATTTAATAGATATTGATTTGATTTTTGTCTTAGTCCAATTAAGTAGCTGAATTTTGAATTCATTGCAGATCCTTCAAGGTGCATATTTGCTCCCAAAAGACTCATTGTTACGCTTCCTGCAAACGTTGTAGGTTTTTTGTATTTAATATCTAAAACTGAAGACATTTTGTCACCATAACGAGCATCAAAACCACCTGCTGAAAATAAGATTGAAGATACCATGTCAGAATTAACAAAGCTCAAACCTTCCTGCTGACCAGATCGCACCAATAATGGACGATAAATTTCAATATCATTTACATATACTAAGTTTTCGTCGTAATTTCCCCCTCTTACATTGTATTGAGAACTTAATTCGTTATTAGAACTAACACCTGGCATCATTTTTATTATTGATTCAACTCCACCTGATGCACTTGGGATTTGAGTGACATTTTTGGGGTTAAGACGACTTATACTTGAGTTTCTTGTTCGTTTGTCTTGTATAACAAATTCTGGTAATTGAGTTGTAATTTCTTTTAATTTGAAGTTGATTTCTTTAATTTCACCTGAAGCTAATTTTAATTTTAATTTTTGAGATTCATATCCTGTAAAAGATGCAACAACAGTTAATTCTATGTTAGCAGGGATTGTTAATGTATATTTGCCTTTATAATCTGTTGCAATTCCTATTGGACTTGATATATTAAATATTCCAATATTTACAAATTCAAGGGAATTGTTTTTCTCATCTGTTATTTTGCCGAATATTTTTGCTTTTTCTTGTGCCATGATTTGACCTTGAAAAAAGTATAAAAATATAAAACTAATGAATGTATAAACAAGTTTCTTATTAATCAATGTAATATGAGTTTTTTGAAATTCAACATTTTAATCCTTACTTTTAAAATCACCATTCTGCCATGCTTTTATAAATTGAGCCCAAGAAAATGGATTTAAAAGATTATTAGGTGGCAATTGACCTGCATAATATAATTTGTTGGTTTGTTGCTCTATATAATTTTTATAGTTCATACCACCATCCATTTTATATTCTCTAATCATGATTTTTAAATCTTCTAAAGCCAAATTTTTTATTGCAATATCATAGTCATCAGCTGGTACTTTTAAAGCATAAAAAGCATTTTTAAATTGCTCTCGTGATGGCCAAGGATGAATAATTGTTTCTGCTAGCATAATAGTATCGGTTGTAAGAGCTTGTATAAGAGAATATCTATTTTTTGATAAAGTGTCAGGTATCTTAAAAATTGCTTTTTTATAACCAATTGCTGAAAAAATAATTTCATCTCCTTCAAGTGCAACAAAAGAAAAAAAGCCATTAAAATCAGCTGTTGTTCCTCTATATGAGTTTTTTATTATAATATTTGTAAAAGAAACAGGTTTCAAACTATCGGAAGTAACAACAATTCCCGAAAATTGAATAGGAACTTTTTCTTTTACCTGAGCATGTATGTCGCTAAATATCAATGATAAAATAATTACAATATATATTTTAGTGATTATTCTCATTTAAAGGCAAAGATAAAATTTTATTTTTTAGAAAATGCTAACGCAAAAAATACTTTTTTATTTTTATTCTTTTTTATTCTTTATCAACTATATCTTAAAACATAAAAAAAGCTGTTTGAAGATAATTATCAATCAAACAGCTAGAAATATATTGTATTTATTTTAATCGTTGTATTTTTTCTTTTTCTTTAGTTTAAACTTATTTTCAGTGCCATTTAATAATCTTAAAATATTCTTTTTATGCGTAAAAGGAATAAAAATAGCGATTAAAATTGAAAATATGATTAGTGAGGGGTAATGTACTTTAAATAAGAAAACGCAGATAAAAGGGAAAGCTACTGCAGTAGTAATAGAGGATAAAGATACATAGCCTGATGCAATTAAAATTACCAAGAAAATTGCTAATAAAACAAAAAATGAGGAGGGGTATAATGCAATAATAACTCCTACAAGTGTAGCAACACCTTTGCCACCTTTAAAACCAACATAAATTGGGAAAATATGACCTAAAACAGCAACTAATGCAAGCACAAGCTTAAAGTTAATTACTTGTTCAGGTACATAAAAGTCTGGGGCAAAGAAATTTCCTAAAAAAACAGCTAAGAAACCTTTGAATACATCTAAAATTAAAACAATTAATCCTTGTTTGGCTCCTAAAACCCTAATTGTGTTAGTTGCACCTGCATTTCCACTTCCTTGAGTGCGAATGTCAACACCAAAAAAAGCTCTTCCAATCCATACAGATGTAGCTATAGAACCAATTAAATAAGCAGCAATTACACCAATTATAACACTATATGTAATCATTAGATAATGGTTTAAGTGAAATGCAAAGATACGTCTATTTTAAAAGAAAACTTATGAGCTTTTACTTATTTATCAACAATGATATAATAATAAGCAGTTCTATAACGATTTAGATAGGTGAAAATAATCCTTAAAAAATGTTAAACATCTGATTTTTAAATATTACTAAGCACTTCAATTAATTCACTTACTATCATAGCAGTAGCCCCCCATATTTTATGCTCATTAAAGTTATAACAAGGTGCATGTATTTTTTTATTTCCAATCACAAGAAATTCATTTTCAGAAACATTTTTGGAAGACATTAACTCTTTTAAACTTACTTCTATCACTTTATTAACTTCCTTGTTGTCAATAATAAAAGATGGATAAACTGGCATATATGAAACTACTGGTAAAACTAAAAAATTACTTGGTGGGATAAATAATTCAGATAATTCTCCTAAGATTTCTAATGAGGAAATTTCAATACCAATTTCTTCATTTGCTTCTCTAATTGCAGTATTAATTAGATTTAAATCTTCTTTTTCAAATTTACCACCAGGGAATGCAATTTGACCACTATGTACTCCATCATATTCCTGTCGTTTTATAAAAACGGTATATAATTCATCGCCTTTTGGATATATTAATATTAATACACTACTTAATCTAGGGGTATCTTTTTTTATAACATTAATACTATCTAATATTCTATTCTTAGGCATCATACGCTGATGAGCCTTATTGGAAGGTAATTCTTTTGCAAGCTCCTTTTTTAAATCTGTTATAAGTTTGTTAGTAAACATGTTGATAAAAATAACAAAAAAGAAGCAAAAAAGTCTTAACTTCGAAAAATTAATAATACTTTTGTAGATTATTTATTAACTAAAAATCTCAAAACAATGAAAAACCTTATGAAATTTGGATTATTACTTTTAGTAGTAGTATCAATGAGTGCTTGCAAAAGTGGAGGAAAACCTGAAACAGTTGCAAAAGAATTTTTAACAGCTTTAAATAAAATGGATTATGATAAAGCTAAAACTTTTGGAACAGAAGAAACTGGTAAAATGGTAGATATGATTAAATCATTTTCAACTATGGGTGGTGATGAAGCTAAATTAGCTGAAGCAAAGAAAAAAACTGAAAAAGCTGAAATCGAAATTTTGAAAACAGAAATGGCTGGTGATACAGCTGCTGTTTGTCAATACAAATTAACTGGTATTGAAGGTCAAGAACCAAAAGAAGACAAAATTGATCTTGTAAAAAGAGATGGAAAATGGTTAGTTAATTGGAAAAAAGAAGGAATGGGTGGAGAACCTACACCTGAACAAGCAGCTGATTCAACTAGCGTTGATACAACCACTGTTGTTAAATAAAAATCTTAAATTGTTCAGATAATTACTTTGAAAAAATATATTATTATTTCTTTAGTAATTATTGCAATAATAGCAATGTTCCTGTTTGTGTACAATTATTGTACTGAGCAGGAACATTCTATTTCTACCTATACGCTTTCTAATGAAGAAATTAAGTTATTACATAATGGTGATATTATCCTTAGACATGGTTATGGAATGGCAAGTGATTTGATTGTAAAAACATTAAACGAAAAATACGATATCTCGCATTGTGCTATTGTTTTTAAAGATAGTAATAATATAAGCGTTATTCATAGTGTTTCACAATCACTTTCTGATTTTGATGGTGTCCAAACTCAAACACTAAAAAGATTTATTTCCGATAGTAAAGAAAATTCTGTTATAGTTGTAAGATACAAAAATCCATTAGATTCAGACAACTCAGTTATTGCAGAAAGAGCAGCTTATTATCTTTCAAAAAAACTTCCTTTTGATAATGATTTCGATATAGAAGATTCTACCCATATATATTGTAACGAATTAATATGGAGAATAATAAAAGATAGTTACCATGTAGATATTTTTAAAAACCAGCTCAAAGACGAAGATAAAAAAAATCATTATAAATTTAATGCTCTTTGGGACACAACTCTTTTTGAAATTATTATTAATCATCATCTGAGAAAATCCATTCATTAATTACTTGTACTTATAATCTTTTTTTTAGTACTTTTGTTATATAAAAAACAACAATCAATTTATGATTAAAGAAAAAAAACATCCTACGAACCAACATGATGAAGTATTGAGCGATATAAAGGAACTAATTCTTTTCAACGACGATTTTAACACTTTCGATTTTGTGATTGATACTTTGATTGAATTGTGCAAACACGATGAGAATCAAGCTGAACAATGTGCAATGATTGTGCATTATAAAGGAAAATGCTCCGTTAAATCAGGTACTTATTTTGACTTGAAACCTATTTATAATGAAATGTCGAAAAGAAATTTAACTGTTGAAATAAAATAATTATACAATGTTTAAAAAAAATCATTTAATATTTTTGTTACTTTTAGCCACAGTAGCTTGTTCTGTAGTTCCATTTTCAAATCGTAAACGTATTAATATCGTTCCAGATGATATGATGTTAAATATGAGTTTTACAAATTATTCTGAATTTTTAACTCAAAATCCACCATTGCCAGAATCTGATGCCAATACAAAAATGGTGAAAGAAGTTGGTAATAAACTTGCTACTGCTGTCAGTAGTTTTATGAATACCAAAGGAATGGGGGAGGAAATTAAAGATTTTAAATGGGAATTTAATTTGGTTAATAATAAAGAAGTTAATGCTTGGTGTATGCCAGGTGGAAAAGTTGTGGTTTACACTGGTTTATTACCTATTTCAATGAATGCTGAAGGTTTGTCTGTGGTAATGGGGCATGAAATAGCTCATGCAATTGCTAAACATGGCAGCGAACGTATGAGTCAACAATTGTTGATACAATTAGGAGGTATGTCGTTAGCTGCAGCATTGGAGAAGAAACCTGAAGCTACCAAAAATATTTTTATGACAGCATTTGGTGTTGGATCAACGCTAGGAAGCCTTGCTTATTCGAGAGAGCATGAATTAGAAGCTGACAAACTTGGATTGTTCTTCATGGCTATGGCAGGTTACGATCCTAATAAAGCCATTTCCTTTTGGGAAAGAATGAGCCAGAATGGTGGTGTAGCTCCTCCGGAAATACTCAGTACACATCCAAGTGATGCAAATAGAATAGCTGATATGAAAAAGAATTTACCAGAAGCCATGCAATATTATAAAAAGTAAGTTGCAACAAAAAATATTTAATTTCAGTTATTTCTATTATTTACTTTTTCAATTTTTCCAAAATTAATATCAGTTTATTCTCGCTGTTTATTCAATAGTTGATAAAAAACCAGCTTTGATTGATTTGGTTACGATAATTTTTCATAATTTTGCAAACCGAAAAAATAAAGTTCTATAAAGAACATTTAATATAAAATATATAATGAACATAGAAAGTAAACCTATTATCTATCTTGATAGAAATGAAAACCAATATGGTCCTGCACCTGCTTGTTTTGATGCATTAAAAAATATTGATAAAATTGAACTTTACGAATATTCGCGTGATTTTTCAAGAGGTGTTAAAAGTCGTTTATCTGAAAGATTAGCTAAAGATTTTGGTATCGACGAGAAAAATGTAATGGTAGGTTTTGGTGGCGAAGACATCTTAAAACAAGCCGTGCATTGCTATATTCACAAGGGTGATAAAATTATGATACCCGCTTACTCATGGTGGTATTACAAAAAAATATCAGACGAAGTTGAAGGCATTAAGGTTGAATATCCTATTGTTGAAGGTAAAGATAGCTTTTATTACGATATTGAAGGTATGCTTAAGGTTTATGAAGAAGAAAAACCTAAATTGGTTTTGATTAGTTCTCCAAATAACCCAACTGGTAATCGTTTGGAACTTGACCAATTGAAATATGTTCTCGAAAAAATGAAAGATACTCATGTGGTATTAGACGAAGCTTACACACTTTTTTACAATAAAGACAATTCTCATTTAAAAGAATTGGTTGAAGCATATCCAAACTTAATTATTATCAGAACATTCTCTAAATACTATGGTTTGGCAGGTATTAGAATTGGGTTTGCATTGATGGGCGAAAATCATGCAAAGTTTAATATGTTTTCAGCTCGCTATTTAGGATATAATAGGGTGTCAGAACTTATTGGTCTTGCAGCACTTGATTCTGCAGAATATTACAATGGGATGAGAGAAAAAATGACGGCTGATATGGAAATGTTCTTTAACGAATTTAATTCTATGCCAGGATTTAGAGCTTTTAAATCCTATTCTAATTTTATTTTGGTTGAAATACCTGCTGAAATTAAAGATGGTTTGAAAAAATATCTTACTGAACGCAATATGATTGTTAAGTTTATGGCTGAAGATGGTTTGTTTAATCATTTACGTATTACTATTGGCACACAAGATCAAAATAAACTCTTGATGGGTATGATTAAAGATTTTTTGAAAGATAACAAATAAGAATATGAGTTGGTATTCAGAATATAAAAAATCATTAAAAATGTTAGAGGTTGAAGAAATTTTCGACCTCTTTTTTTATCGACCACTTGCATTTTTGCTGGTAAAAATTATTTATCCAACCAATATTACGCCCAATCAGCTGACAATTGGTGCTATAATAATGGGAATAATCGGCGGTTTCTTTTATGCACATGGCAGTCCTCTTGCTCCTGAATATTTTATTATTGGTGCCTTGTTTTTTATGATGTTTAATATTTTGGATTGCAGTGATGGGCAATTGGCACGATTAAAACATAACGGAACCCGTACTGGAAGAATAATTGATGGTTTGGCTGATTATATTGCAGTGATAGCTGTTTATATCGGAATTGGAATTGGATTTGCCAATCATACAGAAAATCCGCTTCTCAATTGGGTTTTATTGGCAGTTACTGGGGCAAGTATTACCACGCAAGCCATACTTATTGATTATTATCGCAATCGTTTTCTGGATTACGTATTGGAACGCAAAAGTACTTTTGAAGAAGATTTAGATGAGTTCCGACAAGAATACGAAAATATTAAAAATACAAAAGGAAAATGGTTCGATAGAACCATTATAAGCATTTACCTTAAATATTCAAGTTTTCAAAACAATTTGGCTGCTAAAAAAAGCACTGCAAAATTATTTAAAGCTTCTCCTGCCGAATTTCTTGCCAAAAACAAAACCATTATCCGTTCGTGGGTTTTATTAGGTCCAACCTCTCAGATAACTGTTTTAATACTTTGTTCTGTTTTTAATCGTTTCGATATCTATTTCTGGATTATGAACATTGGTTTTAATAGTATTTTGCTTATTAATTGGTTGGTTCAGAAAAGTATTGACAAAAAGTTTACTAGCTGATATTTTCGTTTTATAAACTATTACACAAATATTAAGGTGCTGATTGAGTAAGGAAAATAGATTAATCGTTATTCTGCTTTTGAGGTATTGGCAAATCGGATTATAAAATATGGATCAAACACAAAAGAACAACCCATTGCATGGTGTTACCTTAGAAGAAATCATCAAGGATTTGGTTTTTTATTTCGACTGGGATACACTGGGAACATTAATTCATATCCGATGTTTTACAGAAAACCCAAGCGTTAAATCAAGTCTGGCATTTTTGCGTAAAACGCCTTGGGCACGCGAAAAAGTAGAAAGACTTTACCTAAAATACCTAAAACGTATTGAAGCTAAAAAGGCTGAAAAGCTTAAATGAATACAATCTATTTTGATATAATATTCCTCTTAAACTTCAATTTTAGGAAATTTTTTGAAAGCCATTACCTCCATTCAATAGCCAAAAAGCAGCATCTACTAAAAAACTTCCGTCATTAAGCAGCAAAAATTTATTTTATATAATCCTATTGATTAGTTTTGTAGAAAAATAAATGCAGTGCAAACAAAAGCAAACTTAGATACTACTAAAAAAACATCAAACAGTCAAATATTCGGTAATAGCGATTCTTCATTGCTTTCGGTGTATGATGAGCTGCCATTGTGGTCGGCCGCTTTCGGCTTAAAATTGCTCGATGTTATTGATTACAAAAAAAATATTCATTTACTTGATATTGGTTGTGGTGCCGGATTTCCACTGATAGAAATTGCACAACGATTGGATGCATCTTCCTGCTGTTATGGTATCGACCCATGGGAGGCTGCCATTATGCGTTTAAAAGAAAAGGCTGAAACATTACAACTGAAAAATATAAAATGCTTCGATTGTAAATCGGAAGAAATGCCTTTTGATGATAATCTGTTCGACTTAATTGTTTCAAATAATGGCATAAACAATGCCGATAATGCCGATTTGGTTTTAAATGAATGTTTTCGTACAGCAAAAAAGTCAGCACAATTGGTTATAACAGCTAATTTACCGGCTACGTTTTCTTTGTTTTATGAAACATTAACCGAAATTTTGCTTGAAGAAGAGCATTATAGTGTTATAGAATCATTTATTCAGCACATAAACCATAAGCGAAAAAGTGTAAAAGAACAAGTGCGAATGATAAGTAATGCAGGGTTTAAAATTAAGAAAGTGTATGAAGAAAACTATACGATGAAATTTGCAGATGGAACTGCTTTTCTGAATCACTCATTTATAAAAAAGGCATTTAAAAATGCCTGGAGTCAATTACTACAACCTACCGGAAGAGTAGAGGAAATATTATCCGCCACAGAAAACAGATTGAATCAGTTAGCCGAAGAAGATGGTGTTTTGTTGATGGAAGTGCCTTTTGCTGTTTTCGATTGCTATAAATCTTAAATTTGCTTAGTAAATAAATATACTTATAAATGGTAAAATCTGATAATTTATTCGGCAGCTTACATAAAATAAACAAGAATAAAGATTTTATTTTATTCAGGGAAAGTCATTTAAAATTAGCTTTTAACGTAATAACTATAATTGGACTTTTGATTGTTATCAGCTGGCATTTTATCGATCATAAAATAAACATTGATAACAAACAAACCGTTTTTTTTCTGAGGCTAACATGTGTTTTATTTTATATAGCAAGTTTAACAATAGCCTCGTTTCATAAAAACAGATTTTATTTAAAAATACAACTTATAATTGGATTTTACATCACAGTGTTTTATTCTGCATTTTTGTCAGTTTACACGGGTGGATTTGCCAGTCCTTATTGGTTTGGGTTAAATTTTGTTATAATAGCATGGTTGCTATTTGTACCTTTTGGCTTTTTGGAATTGATACTTCATTCGCTTATCTTTATTGTTGTTTACTCTATTATAATCCTATTAGGTTCTATAGAAAATATAAATTGGGAACTTTTTACAAAGAATAACTTTATTTATTTTGAAACTTTTCTGATGGGTGGGGGCATTGCTTTTATAAATAATAAAAGATTGGCATCCATTTACGAAAACGAATTGGTTATCAAACGAAATGAAGAAAAGTTTAAATTACTCAACGAAAACATGCATGATGTAGTATGGGTACTCAACATGAAAACCCGACGCTTTACTTATGTAAGTCCATCTGTAATTAATTTACGGGGTTATACACCTGAAGAAGTAATGTCGCAATCGGTTGAAGAATCGCTAACGCCTGAGTCGAATTTAAAAGTAACTCAGTTGCTCGAAAAAATGATGAAAGATTTTTATGAAGGCAAGCAATCGAATATGTTGGTAGGGGATTTAGAGCAATGGTGCAAAGATGGTTCTACAGTGTGGATTGAATTGGTAGGTTCTTTTATTACAGATGAAAAAGGTGAAATAAAAGAAATTCTTGGAGTATCGCGTAATATTACAGAGCGTAAGAAAACAGAAGCTGCTTTACGAGAAAGTGAAGTGAAATATAGAAATCTGATTAATAAAGCTACCGATGGTATTATTATTACACAAAAAGGGAAATATCAAATGGTAAATCCTGCTTTTTGTGCAATGTCAGGTTATGATGAAAATGAATTGTTGGGAATGGGTTTTCTGGATATGGTTACAGATGATGATCGCCAACAGATGATTGATGTTCATTCGAGGCGGATGCAAGGAGAATCATTTCCTTTAATATACAATGCCAAAGGAATCAGAAAGGATGGCAGTTTGTTATATATGGAACTCAACAGCACTACCATTGACTACATGGGTTCGCCGGCTGCATTTATTATCTTGCGCGATCAAAGCCAGAAAGTTATTGCTGAACAAGCGCTTCGCGAAAGTGAAGAAAAATATAAAGCTTTGGTGGAAAAAGCCAATGATGGAATTGTTATTTTGCAAGATGGATATGTAAGGTTTATAAATATAATAATGGCTAAAATATTAGGTTACAGTGTCGATTTTATGCTTGATACTCCATTTTTTAATTATTTAGCCGAAGATGAAAAACCAAAAATATTAGAATATTATAAACAACGACAAGAAGGCAAAGAGGTTCCTCAAATATACGAATCGATACTTGTTGATAAATGGGGAAATCACAAACCTGTAGAATTTAACAACAGTATAATTAACTTTAATGGTAAAATTGCTACACAAACTTATATCAGAGATATTTCGGAGCGTAAAAAAGCAGAATTTATGCTCAAGGAAAGTGAAGAAAAATTCAGATCACTTACCTCGAGTGCGATGGATGCTATATTGATGATAAATCATTTAGGACAAATTACTTATTGGAATGAAGCATCCGAAAATATTTTTGGTTACAAAGCAGAAGAAGTAATGTATAAAGATTTGCATGATATAATTACTCCACTTCGGTATAGAGATGATTATCGCTTAAAATTAATGAAATACGCTATTGGCGAATTAGCTTTTCCAAAACAAAAAACATTGGAACTGATTGCTGTTCGTAAAGATGGAACAGAATTTAATTATGAACTTTCGCTTTCTTCATTCAGTATAAAAGATAAATGGAATGGTGTCGGGATTATAAGAGATGTTACCAATCGACTGAAAACAGAAGAAGAGCTTAAAAAATCAAAAGAAATTCTATTAACTATCAATCAGGATTTGGAGCAAAAAGTGGAAGAAAGAACGCTGCAACTTACAAATGCCAAAACTCAATTGTTGCGTTTGCAGAAGGAAAATTTGCAATCACAGTTTGAAATGCTCAAAAACCAAGTAAATCCACATTTTTTGTTTAATAGTTTAAATGTATTGATTTCACTGATTAAACTTGAACCTGATACTGCCGAAAAGTTTACCGAACAACTTTCAAAAGTGTATCGTTATGTGTTGGAAAACAAAGAAAAAGATTTAGTGAGCTTAGAAACTGAATTAGAATTTTTGAAAGCTTATGTGTATTTACTCGAAATCCGATTTATGGATAAGCTGAAAATTAGCATTAACTTGCCTGAAGAAAAACTAAGTATGCAAATACCACCCATTGCACTTCAACTACTTATTGAAAATGCGATAAAACACAATACATTTTCAAAGAAGCATCCTTTGTTTATAGATATACATATTGATGAAGAAGATTATCTGCATGTTCTCAATAATTTACAGGTGAGGGAAAATCGAATAGAATCTACAGGAATTGGCTTAAAAAATATAGAAACCAGATATGGTTATCTTTCCGATAAAAAAATTACATATGGAGTTATAAATGATTGTTTTGAAGCAAAAATACCATTATTATAAAAACTAAGATATGAATATAATAATTTTAGAAGACGAGGAATTGGCAGCACGCCGTTTAGAAGCTATGATCAAACAATTTGATCCTTCTATAAATATAATGGCTAAAATAGAATCTGTGGAGGAAGCCATTCAATGGTTTAAGACAAATCCAGAACCCGATTTGATATTTTTGGATATTCATCTGGAGGACGATTTAAGTTTTGCAATTTTCGACAAAGTTGAAGTTAAATCACCTATTATTTTCACAACAGCTTTTGATGAATATGCTATTAAAGCATTCAAATTGAAAAGCATTGATTATTTGTTGAAACCCATTTCTCAGGACGATTTAAACAAAGCTATCCTCAAATATCAGGACTGGAATAAAGTAAATTCCCCTTTGGTAGATATGCAATCGCTTTTTGAATTAATCAATAAGAAAGTACCAACTTATAAAAATCGTTTTTCGATAACGATTGGTACAAAGATAAAATCATTTGATATTTCGGAAATTGCTTATTTTTATTCTCAATCGAGCATTACTTTTATGGTAACCAACGATAATATGGAATATCCGCTTGATTATAGCCTCGATTATTTAATTTCATTAATCGATCCCATGCAATTTTTTAGAATCAACAGACAATATTTGGTTAAAATGAAATCCATAGCCAATGTGCATGTTTTTCCCAAAAGCCATTTAAAAATTGACTTAATTCCGGCTCGCAAAGAAGAAGTTTATGTTAGTATAGATAAAGTTACTAAGTTTAAAGATTGGTTGAATAGTTAATTGTACTTATAATGTAAACCATTCTTTTACTTTCTCCTGAGCAGAGATTATTTCATGTTTATGTTTAAATTCATTGCTGTGCTTATCATAATCGTAATCTTTTTGCCAATCAATATGATTTTCAGCAATTTGTTTAATTGCATCTGCTATAAAATATAATTCATCATTTCTCATTGTAGGATGTAATGAAACTCTTACCCAACCAGGTTTTTGTGATAAATCGCCGGTATTAATCAAATTTGTAATTTGTCGTGATTTTTCGTAGCTAACATCTAATAAGTAATGCCCATAAGTGCCTGCACAAGCACAACCTCCTCGAACCTGAATACCAAATCTATCATTTAATAATTTAACTATAAGGTTGTAATGAAGATTTTCGATATAAAACGATATTATACCCAAGCGATGTTTTATATTGTCAGCTAATATATGTAGTTTAGGTATTTTGCCTAATTCATCAAATGCAATTTTTACCAATTCTTCTTCACGTTTAGAAATGTTTTCAACACCAATTTGATTTTTTAGCTCAATACATAAGGCCGTTCTGATTGCTTGTAAAAAACCAGGTGTTCCTCCATCTTCGCGTATTTCTATATCATCTACATATTTGTATTCACCCCAAGCATTGGTCCAGTCAACAGTGCCACCTCCAGGTTGATCGGGTGTAGAATTGTGGTAAAGCGAAGAATCAAATACCAAAACGCCAGAAGTACCTGGTCCTCCCAGAAATTTATGAGGAGAAAACATTACTGCATCTAGTTTTTCCTTAGGGTCAGTTGGATGCATATCTATTTCAGTATAAGGAGCCGAAGCTGCAAAATCAACGAAACAAACACCTCCATACTCATGCATTATTTTTGCCATTGCATGATAAGGTGTTCCAACGCCAGTTACATTTGAACAAGCAGTAAAAGAACCTATTTTAAATTGTCTGTTTTTATATTTTTCTAATTGTGTTTTTAGTTCATTAAGGTCGATTAGTAAATCTTTGGTAGGTTTTAGTAAAACCACATCTGCAGCAGTTTCAAACCAAGATGTATGATTTGAATGATGTTCCATGTGAGTAATAAATACAACAGGACGTTCTGTATCTTTAAGGCAAGGTTTTCCTGTTAAACTACCACAGAATTTTAATCCTAATATACGTTGTAATTTATTTATAACGGCAGTCATACCTGAACCAAAAGTAATAATTACATCATTTGGTCCAGCATTCACATGTAGTTTTATCTTTTTCAATGCCAAGTGATAGGCATTAGTCATCAATGTGCCGGTTTCGCTGGTTTCGGTATGAGTATTTCCAACATAAGGTCCAATTACTTCAGTCATTTTTTTTTCAATAGGAGCGTAAAGTCTGCCACTTGCTACCCAATCAGCATATATCATCTTTTTTAAACCATAAGGTGTATAATAGCTTAAATTTTCTCCAATGGTTTCCTGCTTGAATTTCTCGAAATAACTTTCCATGTACGTTTTATTTAAAGTGCAAAAATAGCATTAATCTGATAATTTCCACATAAGATTTATACAAAAATATCTTGCTGACTTTATTATAATTAACGAAAAAGCTGTTGGTTCATAAACGCAAAAAAGGCAGAAATTAATTCTGCCTTTTTGCAATTTAATAATAGAGTAAAGTTTATTTTAATTTTAATTTTTTGCCTAAACTTAAAACAGCATCTTCATTTATATTGTTTATTTTACAAATATCTTTAACTGTTGTCCCATTATTACGGGCTATTTTTGATAAAGTATCGCCGCTTCGAACTTTATAAAAACGGGTTTTTTCTTTCTTTGTAGATTTTTCTTTAACAGATTTTGTTGTTTTAGATAGTTTTGAGCTGATTTTATTAGTATTTACAACATCACTAACTATTGAATCGACATTATTAACATGTTTTGCAACATTCGATGTTGATTCAGTTGAATCTTCTTCTTCCTGATATACGATAGTAGTATTGGTATTAACAGGTGTATTTTCCTCTTGTGTAGGATCTTCGTAATAAACTTTTATTCGTTTACCTCTTTTGTTTTTCTTATATTTAAAGTTTTTTGATTTGATAAAAGTATTTTTGTCAATCACTAAAGTATCTGATTTTAAAGAAAAATTATCATAATCTAAAAGTTTTGAAGAATTAAACGCATCACCTAAAAAGCGTGTTTCAAAATGCAAATGCGTAGTTGAAGCTCTACCTGTTCTACCACCCAATCCAATTAAATCTCCAGCTTTTACTTCTTGGTTTACTTTTACTTTAATTGAATTCAAATGTCCATAACAAGTTTCTAAACCATTTTTATGCCTAACAACTACTAAATTTCCATATCCACTGTAACGTTTTGCCATACGAACTTCTCCATCAAAAGCACAGAAAACTTCATCGTTCAGATTTAATTTAATATCTGTACCGGCATGTACTCTTCTTCCCCTATAGCCAAATGGTGAAATAACCTTACCTTTATAAGGAAATACAAAGTTGTTATTGTTTTCAATATTTATAAGCGGAAGAATATATGTAGTATTTTTATTAAAGGTTTTATCGCTATTTACTTTGATATCTTTATTATTCCAAGTATTATACAGTTTGTTTGGTAGCTTAGATGAGGATTTCGCAATTGGAAGGGGAGTGGGAGCTCCTGAAATACTAACAATATCACTAAAAATAGGAACACTAGTATGTATTGCCATCGATAAAGTGTCCGATGTTCTTTTTTCTATTTTAATATTTTCATTATCTTGCGCATAGTTTACATTTAACCATAAACTCGCAATTAAAACAATTACAACTGAAATAATATTTTTCGATAAAATCATTAAACTTTTTTTGATGAATAGTATTTATTACTTTGCAAATTAACATTAAAAATCAGCAATAACAAAACTTAAAGTGTTAATTTACTACCATATTAAGATTTTTTAACAGGCTATGGAGTTATTCCGTATTTTTGCAAAATAAAATTTAAGATTAAAACTATTGATGCTATGGAAAGAGAAATTGTTAGTGCAACACGAAAAGCTTTATGTATTAATTTAGATGAGAAATTTTATGGAACTATAGCTGAAATTGGAGGAGGACAAGAAGTTGCACGTAATTTTTTTCAGGCTGGAGGTGCTTCTGGTACTATTGCAAAATCAATTTCAGCTTACGATATGGCCTATAGCGATGCGTTGTACTGTAAAGGAAAGAAAGAGCGCTATGTTTCGCAAGACAGACTAAAAAGAATGCTTACTATTGAATACAATGAACTTACTGATGTCTTAAAAAACAAGAGAGATAATAAAACTTGTTTTTTTGTTTTTGCAAATACTGTAGCAGCTTTAAATTATCAAAAAGATAATGAGGCAAGAGGATGGTTAGGCGTTAAATTCCAATTGAATCCAAATGCAGAACCTAATGAAGTAGTGATTCATACAACTTTGCTTGAGAATGATAATTTATTACAACAAAATACATTGGGTGTTTTAGGTGTAAATTTAATACATGCTTGTTTTTATCATCATCAAAACCCTACTGAGTTTTTGCTTTCACTTATGGATAATTTATCTTCGGATAGATTGGAAATTACAATGATTAACATGAGCGGTCCTCAGCTCGATTATGTGGATAATCGATTATTAGGTGTTCAATTGGTTAAATCCGGAATGTCGAAAGCCATTGTGTTCGATCGTTATGGGAATGTAAATGAGCCTTCAGATATGCTTTACAAAAAGAATGTTCTGGCTTTTCGTGGAAGTTTTCGTCCAATTACTTATGTAGGTTTCGACATGCTTAAAACAAGCTATGGATTGTTTAAAAAAGATAAGGATTACGACAAAAATAATACGATTGCATTGTGCGAAATTACGTTGAATAACTTGTTGGAAGATGGCGAATTTCACGAACGAGATTTTTTGGAAAGGGTTGATATATTAAATGGTATGGGGCAAAATGTTATGGTTTCTAATTTTAAAGAATACTATAAGTTGGTTGCTTATTTATCACAGTTTAAAATTATTAATTTAAGAATTGTAATAGGAATGCATACTTTTTTAAATGTAATAGATCAAAAATTTTACAGCCATTTAAAAGGTGGAATTATTGAAGCATTCGGACGTTTATTTATTGATAATATGAAAATGTATGTTTACCCTTCTATTAATGAAGATACAGGAGAATTGATTACTTTAAAAAATGTACAGGTAGAAGATACTATTAAATTTCTTTTCATGCATTTAGTTGCCAACAAAAAAATAATTGATATTAAAAATGTGAAAAAAGAATTTATAGCTACATATCCTCATATTGTGCTGAATATGATTAAAAATGCTGAAAAGGGTTGGGAACAAATGGTTCCTAACTATATAGCCGATGCCATAAAAACAAAAAAGCTATTTGGATATAAAGATTAAAAAACAAAAAATATGACTCAAACCGAAGAACCCGCTATTTCCCGCAATGTAATTGAAATGCTCACTGTAGCTAACGAATATTGTTTATTTCTTGAAGGTATTGATAAATACACAAAAGAAGATATTATCAGTTATTTTCAAAAAGTTTGCCCTTTACTTTATATTAAAGGAGCTACATTACCTTACGTAGAAGTTGAAAATCCTGAAATCAACGAACGTTTTGTGACAGAAGAAAACTGGCTCACTATTTTCAATGATGTAAAAAACAAATTGGGTAAAGATGATGATTTTTGGATGGTTGATTACAATGATGACGACTACAACAATCCGGTAAAAACATCTGTAGCTGAATATTTAGCAGACATCTATCAGGATATGAAAGATTTTATTTTGCTTTATCAGCGAAATACCAAAGCAGCCCGTGAAAATGCCGTATCTGAATGTCGTTTACTCTTCGAACGCCATTGGGGATTCCGTACCATCGAAACACATAAGATTTTCCATTATTTACGTTATAAATAAGTCTTTGGTATGGATTTATCAATAGATTGCTTAATTTTACAGGACAAATAATATTATTACGATGATTACTTTCTTTTCTAAAAAAACTATCTTCTGTCTTTTTGTAATATTTTTGCTAATGGCAGGCAATTCATTTTCGCAAAACACAACTCCAGCTGAAGATGAAGCTACTGTTAAGGTAACGGTGACTTCTATAGATGGTAAACCCCGAAAGAACGACGAAATTACTTTTATCAGCAGCAAATCGGGTAAATCATTTAAGATAGTAAGCGATGCATTTGGGAAAGCTATAATATTGCTTAAAAAAGCTGATAAATATGATGTGTTTTATAATAACCTGAACGAGAAAGAAAAAGTTCAGCAGTTCGAAATACCCAAAAGTGAAGGGAAATACACCCTTAATCTTACGTTGAAATACGATCCGCCACGTACAATTACCCTTAAAAATGTTTTCTTTGATACAGGAAAAGCAAGCTTACGTCCCGAAAGCTTTGCAGCATTGAACGACTTATACGATGCACTGAAAATGAAAGCCACCATGATTGTAGAAATTGCCGGACATACCGATAATGTGGGCAATAAAACAGCCAATCAGTTACTTTCTGAACAAAGAGCTTTGAGTGTTAAGAATTACCTCACAAAAAAAGGAATAGATGCCAAACGGATTCTTGCCAAAGGCTATGGAGATACAGAAGCTGTTGCCGACAATGATTCCAACGAAGGCAAACAACAAAACCGTAGAACCGAGGTAAGAATTATAAGTGAATAGGAGTGTTAAAGTTGCAATATATTTTATTCGACCTAAAATTGTGAATGGCTGTATGGATTTGTTTATTCGTTTTTTGCTTTCGTATCAATATATTTCGTAATTAATTCCTTTTGAGAATTATCAATTTTTGCAGGTTTTTGCATTTTATCCATTATTTGATGCCATTCTTGTTTTGTATATTTGGCAGGTAAATATAAATTATGACAACCCCCACATTTGTTGATATATAACACCCTGCCTGTTTTAAGTGTATCTAATGTAGTATTAAATACCTTAGCGTCAATTTCGGTTGGCACATATAACGAGGCTACACAACCTGACAAACCAATAATGACGATTCCGACAATATATATTTGTTTAAAGCACATAAGAAAATAATAATCTAAATTGTACTTTTTCAAATTCATTTAAGTTTAATGAATTATTCGTTTCGCCTTTGAATGATAAGATTTGAGGTAAAACTGTAAAATTAATCCAAAAAGTTTCTTGAATACAGGAAATGCCAAAGCCTGAATAAAGTGCACTATGCAATAATTTTCCTTCTTCTAATACATTACGATAAGCATTTTCCATTGTCAAATGAAATTTTGGACTGAAGGAATAAGCAAAAGCAAGATTGAAATCCATTTTGGTTTCTTTTTCCCACTCCATTTTATTGTTTTCAAATCCCGGTTTAAATTCTGCTTCGTAAATTGCATTAGTGGCTACAGTGAAATTATTGATTTTTTTGTCAATAATCAGTTTCCCTTCCAATTCATATTCTTTACTGCCAATTCCATATTCACCATACAAAGCTAAACCGAATGGGTTAGCCACTGGGTCTAATAATTTCCATTTCCATTCATTAGAAAAACTTATTTCGTTCTCGGTTTCCAATGATTTAATCGAATTTTTTTCCAATGTTTTTGTCTGTGTTGTCAAGTTCAAATAAAATGCTGTCTGAATATTTTTACCTAAACCGATTTCAAATTCTGAACGATTATCTAATCGTGAATAATAATCAGTTCTGCCTGCCCGTAAAGTATTCCATATTTCAAGTTCTTTTTGACCTTTGTTTAATACATTGCTTTGATAAGTATATGTGAACAATCGGTCTTGTGAGTGTAAAGATAAAGCACTCAAGAGTAATGCGAATAAAACTACTTTTTTCATCGTTTTTAAATTTAAATTATTAATACGATGCAAAAGTACCTTCAAGTAATAATGTTTACAATCCTCAAAAATGATGAAATTTCAATCAAGGACTCATTAGAAGTTGGGATATAAAGAATTATTCCTGATAATTATCAATAGTGATAATATTATTAACAACAGCATATATAGTTAAACCTGAAACTGATTTTATACTTGTTTTTTGTGAAATGTTTTTTCTATGTGAAATTACGGTATTTGTACTAATATTTAATTTGTCTGCAATTTCTTTATTGGAATGTCCTGCAACTAATAGTTTTAAAACATCAATTTCTCTATCTGTAAGAAAATCATGTATTTGTTCTGATTTTGGAGATTGATTGATATTAGGCAACTTCTGTATTTTATTAATAATACTATTCGGTGTGTCGTTAATATATATAATCATGTCAAATAATGAAAGCAACTTTTGTTCAAAAAGAGAATAAACAAAACCTATCCAATTTGAATTGATTAGTTCTTTTTTTAAAATATGAAAAGCTTTTATTTGATTTTGGATCAATGCAGGATTTATTATTATAATATCAGCCCTCTTTAATAAATGTTGCTGTTGTAATTCATTAAGGCTATCAACTAAATAAAAATTATATTGATTACCAGCTTTATTTATAGTATTTACCAATCCTTCATACACAATATAAGAAGGATCAATAATAAATATATTAATATTATCTGCCTTCATTTTTATGTTTTATAAATTGCTCCATATTTTGAGCTATGGGTACTAAAATTAAATCCTCAATTTGCGTGTGTATTGTTAAATCGAATTCTAATTCAAAAAGACTAAATAAGAGATTGCGTCTAATTTGTTGGTCGTTATTTTGAGGTAAATATTTAATCAGTAAATTTTTCAAGTCTGCTAATTTCTCTTCAATATCATTATGGTGTTCTTTGTATTCTTTAATTGAGTAATTGTATGCTTTTTTTTCTTTCTTATGTTCTATTTGATTTAATAAATTTAAGATATATGGAAAAGCTATACGATTCTCATATTCTAAATGTTCGCTTACTTCATTAAAATATTTAACGAAAAATTTCTCCACCAAAACTATCTCTTTCTGATTATTAATTTCATGAATTTTTTCAATGTAATTGCGTATTTGAGGATATTTCTCGTTTAAATAATACAAGTGGCTTTTTTTAAGATAATTAATAATTACATGTATGTCATTAAATGAATATACAGCAGTTGGCTGAGGTTTTATACCATTGTATAAATTAGCAATTGTTAGAAAAATATCTAAATTGATAGTATAATCATTACAAATTTGTTCTATAGTTTTATCGTGCAATGCTAAGTCAATTCCAAAATGTTCTAACATTAGCATGAAATAAGTATTATCAAATATAATATCAGCTACCTTACGTTCTGAAATTATAAAACTGTTTTTTTTATACATATTAATAAATTATTAATTCTAACTGCTACCTTATATTAAAACATTTTAAATTAATACTTGTTTGCAGGATTTTTTTT
>CAZUCB010000014.1:0-6043 GCA_964618755.1 uncultured Bacteroides sp.
CTTTAAATGCAACACTTCGTCGCACTTCAACTGCACCTAATGCCTATATATGGAAATATAGTCTAGATGGTACAACTTTTACTGAAATAGGCACTGATAGTATAAGTTTTACCAGCGCAGCTGATGGTGTTCCCCAAGCTCAAATTGACCTTTCAGGTATTGCTGATTTGCAAAATGTCACCAGTGCTACTACAATAACATTCAGATTGTATGCATGGGGTGGTACTTCACTTACTTCAACTTTTGCTTTTGCAAGGTATGCTGCTGGTATTACAACCAATTGTTTGGCAATAGGTGGAACTGTTTCTGCTGCAAGTAACACAAATCCAACTGTTACTACACAGGCTGTTTCATCAATTTCATCAAACACTGCCACTGCTAATGGAAATATAACCATTACAGGAGGTGTAGATCCTACAGTAAGAGGTTTTTGCTGGGGTTTAGCAAGCAATGCAGATCCTGATACCAACAGTTTTAAAGTTGAAGAAAATGGAACTTTTACAACAGGTGCTTTCAGTAATGCAATCACAGGTTTATTAGCTGGAACACAATATAAAACAAGAGCTTATGCTATAAATTCTATTGGAGTAGGTTATGGTAATGTAGTTAATTTTACAACAATTTCTGGTGAACCTTCTGCTCATGCAACTTCATTTGTTGCTTCTGCTATTTCGCAAACTCAAATTGATCTTTCTTTTAGTGCGGCAAGCACAATTACCAATGCAGCAGGTTATTTAATTTTACAAAAAACAGGCTCTGCTCCTTCAGGAGCTCCTGTAGATGCCAATGCTTATATAGTTGGAAGTACAATTGGAGATGCTACAGTTGCAGCTAATATTACTAACCTTGCTGATACTTCTACAGCAATAACTGGGTTAGCAGCAGGAACGCATTATTATTTCTCCATATTCCCTTATAATTGGGATGGTGTAAATTCTTTAACTTATAATTATAAAACAGATATGTTAGTACCAGTTACAGATGCCACTACTTTTATTGCATTAGATGCCAGTTCAGAGGTGTCTGGTCCAGCATTGGTAAGTCAACCTAATCCAGTATTGGTTTCATCTTTGGTTACTTCGGATGCTACAGCAATTCATGTTTTTGACATGGATATTTATGATTATAGCGGTGATGCTCAACCTACAAAAATTACTCAGGTAACAATAAAAGCAGGAACAGCCAATACTGCTAATTGGGCAAATACAATTCAGGGTGTAAAGCTATCAACAGATGGTGGTAGTACATTTGTAACAACCGGTACTCCTGTAATTACTGCATCTTCTATAGTTATTCCTATTATTTCTGGTAATTTGATTGTGCTTGATAATGATGCATTAACACTTTCATTGTATGTTTACCTAAAAACCTCAGGTTTAGTAGATGACAAAATTTTAGAATTTAAAGTTGACAATACAGCATCATCACATGGTTTTATTGCTGATGCAACAGGTTCTACATTTTTACCAACATTTACAACAGCACCAGTTTCAAATCAAATGTTGATAGATGTTGTTGCTACAAAATTAAATTTTGTACAACAACCAACCAGTGTGGGTACATCTTCTAATATTGCACCAGCTGTTACTGTTAGTGCAACTGATGCAAATGGAAATAGAGATTTAAACTATGTTGCAAATGTATCTATTTCAGCAAATGGTGCTACATTGAATGCTGCTCCAGTTTCTATTACTTCAATTAATGGATTGGCAACATTCAGTACATTATCATTTCCTTCGGCTGCAACTGCTGTAACACTGGATGCTATTTCAGGTTCTATAACCGGTGCTACAAGTAATTCATTTGATATTTTATTACTTCCTCTTCCAGGAGAGATAGTAATCAATCAATTTAGCTCAGACTATAATGGCTCAAGCAATGAATATGTTGAACTTTTAAATAAAACTGATAAAACCTTTGATTTATCATTGTTCAAAATAGAATACAAATCAGCAACTGGTTCTTCAGGTACTGCTGGTGGAACTTTATCAGGTACATTGGCTCCTTATCAATATTGGTTGCTGTCACCAGATGCTACTATTACCGTTGGACAAACAGTATCCTTAACAAGAGATGGTGCTATTACAGCAGGTTTTGCAGCTGCTTCAGGTCAATTGGCTTTAAGATTAGTAAATACACCCAATACTATTATTGATGGATTGGCTTATGGAACAATAACTTCTAATGTTTTAGGTGAAGGTGCTGCAGCTTCTGCACCACCAGCCGATGGAGGATTACTTAGAGCTTCTGATGGAGCTGATAACAATGTAAATGCTACTGATTTCACAACCGTTACTCAAGCTAACATTTACCTAAGAAATCATAACTCATATAATATATCCAATACTTATACATTACCATCAACAACCTATACTGCTGATGTAGTAATTTCGGGTACAGCACCTAATGTAGCTTTGTCAGGAAATACAACCATAGCTGGAAAACTAACAATTTTAACAGGAAATCTTACTGTTGCAAGCAATCAAAATTTAACTGTGAATGGCACTCTTACTAATAATGCAGGTATTACGGGTTTAGTTATAAAATCGGATGGTGCAGGAACAGCTTCCTTAAAACATTACACTGCTGGTGTTAATGCAACGGTTGAGCGTTTTATTCCTCATGTTTTTGCAGATGAGTTCCATATGCTAGCTTCTCCTGTAAGCGGACAAGCTATAGCTCCTAATTTTAATGAACCAGAATCTTTCTTCGTATGGAATGAACCTACCGGAGCTTGGATTGAACTTGCTGACACAACTAATTTTGCTGCTGCTAATTTTGGAAGCTCTACCAACTTTATTCCTGCTAAAGGTTATGCAGTTTCATATCCTTTCCAAACATTAAAAGATTTTGCTGGTGTTCTTAACGAAGGAAATGTTACTATTCCACTAACTGTTACTACAGGGACTTATAGTGGTTGGAATTTTGTAGCCAATCCTTATCCATCAGCTATTGACTGGAGTGTTGCTGCTGGTTTTACAAGAAGTATGTTAATGCCTGATGGTACTGAAAATGCAATGTGGATTTGGGATGCAGCTGCTGGTCAATACGGTTCTTGTCTTTCAAATGGTATAAGTAATTTGCCAAGTGTTACCAAAGATATTGCAATGGGACAAGGATTTTGGGTGTTGGCTAATACTGCTGGGACTTTTGGTATAAATAATACAGCAAGGGTTCATTCTACTCAAAATTTCCTTAAATCTTCAACTACAGAAGAAATGCTTCGTTTGGCAGTTTCTGGTAATGCTAATTCATATCATGATGGAATCGTTGTAAGATTTGGAAGTACAAGCGATCAAAGTGGTGCACCAAAAATGTTTAGTTTAGAAGCATCGGCACCAAGTTTGTATTCAACAAAGTTGAATAAAAATTGGAGCATCAATTCACTAACAACTATAGCTCAACATCCAGTAGTTCCAGTTAGTTTTAAAGCTGGTGCAAATGGTAATTATACTATTACAGCCAGTGAATTGAATAGTTTTGCCACAACTACTTATGTTTACTTAAAAGATTTGAAAACAAACACTATTACTAATTTGAATCAAAATCCTAATTATACATTTGCAGCTACTACCAATGACAATGCTGATCGTTTTCAATTGATATTTGCAGCTTCACCATTAGGAATTTTGGACAATCAAATTCAAAATACCTCTATTTATTCAAATAACAATAATATTTACATAAATAGCAATGAGGTAGTTAAACAAATTTCTATTTATAATACATTGGGTCAATTGGTGAAAACTATTGATAGCAACAATGGCACAATTATTGTTAATATGAATGGAAACGTTAATGGATATTACATTGTAAGAGTTATTACAAATAAAAATGTGTATTCAGAAAAAGTATTGATTAAATAAGTAAATAAAACTTTCCTTACATCTATTAATAATATAAAGTGATGTAAGGAAAGTTTTTAAATACAAATGTTCTTTAAATCGGGAATAAATAATTACAAACAAATAATAATTAGAAAAACTTTATACCATTTCTCGCATTGAGATAGGGTTTTAAAGAGGAAAAAAGGAAGTATATGAAGAAAATAATTTTAACTACACTTATTTTAATTAGCAGTATCGGATTATTTGCGCAACCGCTACCACCACCTTATACCCATGGAGAAACAACCGATCAACCTGGAGCACCCATTGATGGGGGCTTAAGTTTTTTAATGTTGATGGGTGCGGCTTTTGGATATAAAAAAATTAATGCTTTAAAGAAAATGTCCACCAACAAAAAATAGACAAAAATTGTTTTTTTCTTGTTTTATTAAACTCCGTTGATTATTTAAATTCAACGGAGTTTTTTTTCGTTCTTTTGTAAAGACAAACCAAATTATACCATTAAAACAGTTGTATTTTCTTTATAAAATAGCCAGAAAAAATGTTTTTTATTTTTTTGTAATTATTACTCCAAAATGATAAGGTTCTAATATAAATGGGGATTTATGCAAATCAAATTTAGTAAAATCTATCCACTGTGAAATTTCTTCAGGTTTAGGTCTGATGATAACTTCAGGGCCGCGTGGTGTAAGAATATCACTTCGCCAATGGATAATGCCGATTTTTCCATTTGGCTTTAAAATTCGCCAAGCTTCATTAAGGAAATCATAGGGCTTATTGTGATGCAAAATATTGAAAAGCATGACATAGTTAATGGATTCTGCTTCCATACCTGTGCTGGATTCAAGTATATCCCTTTTTTCTGGAATGATATTAATAATTTGGGCTGCTGATAATTTTTGAGAAAGCAATTGGAACATCTTGTCTTCGATATCAAATGCATATAAAGAACCTTTAATCCTTTTTGCTGCTGCTAATGTAAATGTACCATAGCCAAAGCCGATTTCAACCAAATCATTGATGCTATTATCAATTTCTAATTCAGATAAAATAAGATCAACATTAAAAAATGTTGACCATAATTCTTCTTCTGGCATGCCACTATCAATAACCTTCAAAATTGAAATTTTTAATTTTTGATTAATTTTCTAGAACAAATGCCATTTTGAGTTTCAATAGTAATAAAATACATACCGTTTTTAAGAAAACTGATATCCAATAATGTTTCATTTTTATTTCGAGAAATTTGATTTAATATACTTTTTCCAGTTATATCAACTAATGATAATTTATAATCCAAATTAGTAATAATGTTGATTGCTGAATTAGAGGGATTTGGAAATATTGATATAGTATGATTGAACTTATCATAAGAACTTATTTCAGTAAATTGAGGGTCAGGTGTTCCGCAATATTGATTTCCTTTTTTAAAATAACTCATATAAATACCTATATCTGAATCAGCAGCATGTTGTCTGAAATAATATACTCTACCCAAACCAACTCCATAAATTTCTTGATAATAAGTGCCTTCAAAACAACAATTAATACAGCGGGTGTTTTTATACACAATTTTGTTACAATAGCTTGGAGCTAAATATACTGTATCATGGAATGAATTACAGGAATCTATAGGAAAATGAGGAATTAATGTTGTAATTAATGAATCTAAGTTAGAAATTGAATAATTTGAAGTATCTGAATGATAACTGTAAACAGGATTTGCACTACCTGGCGGATAATAAATCGAATATGAATTGTGAACTGATGTGTAATTTATTGTATTACTATCAATTGAATAGCTTTTATTTTTTATTATTGTTTGATATCTATAGGAAGGAGCATAATTATTATTGTCTTCCTTTGTTTGAAATTCATCGTTTACATTAAAGTCAAAGATTTGCCGGATAGTAGGTATTGGTTGAGATTCAGCTTCTAAAATTAAAAACGAAAACAATAGTAAGAATGATAAGGTTTTCATAGGAGTATCTACATTTTACTGCAAATGTAATCTATAATATTTCAATATTTATATTTTTTTACATTACTCTCCTTTATGAATTTACAGATTCTGCGATTTGTTCATAATAACAGCTTAAAAATGAAAGTATTAGTTGGATGGGTTATGATAACTATTTTGTCACATTCAAACAGCACTCTAAAAAATAAATAATTGATTATTTGTTTTAACAAAT
>CAZUCB010000014.1:6143-21683 GCA_964618755.1 uncultured Bacteroides sp.
TATTTTTATCAGCATGTGCCTATAATTAATTTAAAAAACTAACCACATGAAAACAAAATCTACTTCTTTCATAAATTTTAATTTTAAGTCTGTTTTAATATTTATTGTTTTTTTAGTGTTATCGTTGAATACACAGGCGCAATATTGCACAGCGACCAATGGTTGTTATATGTATATCAGCCGTGTACAATTTACAGATATTGATAATTGGAGTTCTTGTTCCAATTACAATGATTATACTACAACCAATACTGCCAGTATTAAACAAGGTTATCCTTATCAGATAACTGTCACAAATTCAGAACATTATACCTTTAATTATTGTGATGTGTGGGTTGATTGGAATAAAGATTCAATTTTTGACAATACATCTGAGTATTATGGGTTGAGTAATTCAACAAATCCATATACAGGAATCATTACTGTACCTTTAAATTCTACTATCGGAGAAACAAGAATGCGGATAAGGCTTAGATATGATGGAAATGTAACACCTTGTGGGGATGCTGCTTCTCCATTATATGGAGAGGTTGAGGATTATACAGTAAATGTATTAGCTGCAAGTCAAATGAATTTAGTAAGTATAATGTTTAATCAAATACAAGGGATTGCTATACCAGGCACACAAGATGTAAAAATGTCATGTATTAAAGTTGTTACAGATGGAAGTTTAAATCCCTTATATCTTAAAAATATTACTTTAAACTCTTTAGGTTCTTTTTCATACATATCAGATGCGAAATTGTTTTACACCAACAATTCTCCTGTTTTTTCTATGCAAACATCAGTGGGTAACCAAATTAGCAGTCCCGGAAATCAACTTCTTTTTACTGATTCTGTTTCTCTATTGCCTGATACAAATTATTTCTGGCTTACTTATTCTGTATCCAATAATACTTCAATTGGAACGCATTTGAAAGCAAATCTTGAATCTATAAATATTAACGATAGCCTTCAATTGCCTACATCAATTGATACTTCTGCCTTTATTGAGATAGTTGCTCCTTTAAACGGAACTTATTTAATAAATGCCCAAGGCAACGGAGACTACCTTAATTTTAATGAAGCTGTTAATGATTTAATAATCAAGGGTGTGTCGGGAGCTGTTGTGTTTAATGCAGATAGTGGCATTTACAATGAGCAAATTAGGATTCCTTCAATAATAGGTGTTTCAGCAACAAATACTATAACTTTCAAATCTACAAACAATGACAATTCTAGTGTTAATTTAATCCATACACATACCAATCCTCAAAATAATTATACAGTTTTATTAGAAAATACGTCATTTGTCAATTTTGAAAATTTAACTATTACTTCCGGATATTCAAATGATTACGGAAAAGTAATTGATATTACTGGTTTAACTCATCACATAAATTTTAGTGACAATTACATTATTGGATCAGAATCTTATTATGGTAATAGTAATATGGCTTTAGTTTCATTATCTAGCTTTAGTTCTTCTAATATTACTATTTTAAATAATTTCCTTCAAAATGGATATTATGGTGTGTTTTTTGAAGGTTATAGTTCAATGTCTGACAATATTATTTCAGGCAATACTATGATTAATCAAGGTGGTTATGGAATTTATGCTTTCAGACAATCAAATTTAAAAATTTCAAACAACTATATTTATACTGATTTATTTTCAAGTTATTACTATGGAATATTTTGCTTTGAAGAAAGGGGGGATTTGCAAATTAATGCAAATCAAATTATTGCAAAAAATTTTAATAACATTTTTGGTGTTTTTTTATATGATTGTATTGGGAATATTCAAAATTCTATTATAGCAAATAATTTTATTTCATTACAATCAACATTAGGTTCAGCTAATGGTATTGTATTAGAAAATGACTCTATTTTACAAGTTTATTATAACAGTATCAGCATTGTTGGAAATAACAGTAATTCGAATACCTTAAAAATCCAAAAATCTTCAAATTTGGTGTTCAAAAATAATATTATCTCCAACACTGCTTTTGGTACCGCTATCAATGCAGAAATATGTAATCAATGTCAATCTGATTATAACAATATATATTCAAATGGAATTATTGGAAAATTGAACATCGATGATATTCCTGATTTAGTTTCATGGATTGCAGCAACACAAGTAGATAGTAATTCTGTAAGCGTGTTTCCTCAATTTTATTCCGATACAGATTTACATACAACAAATATAAAATTAAACGGTAAAGCCATACCTATTTCTGGTATAACAGAAGATATTGATGGTCAATTAAGAAATTCATCCACGCCTGATATTGGTGCTGATGAATTTGATCCACCAGCCTATGATTTAAAAACAGAAGCATTTATAAATTTACCTTCAGGATGTGGACTTAGTAATAACGAGAAAATTGAAGTAATAATTGAAAATGCAGGTACTTCAAATTTTATTGCCGGAAATGCAATTATCAAATATAGTATCGATTTTTCTCAGCAATTGATTGCTGAAACTATTAATCGCAATATTGTTTCTGGTGATACAATTCATTATGCTTTTGCCAACCCAGCAAGTTTATCAGTAAATACACTGATGCATGATACTTTATTCTTAATCAAAGCTTGGGTTGAATATGGCAATGATTCCATTCATGCCAATGATAGTATTCAAAATATATCTGTCACAAAATATATACCTGCAGCTCCCTTTACTTCAGATACTATCATTTCTTATGCAACTTCTGTAAGTTTAAATACTCCAGTTATTCAGGATTATATTCCTGCATGGTATGAATCATTAACTTCTGTGAATAAACTCAAAATTGGAAATCAATTTACTACTCCCGTTTTATATAATCCTGATACACTTTATGTAACTACTCAAAAAGGAGGACTTGAATATGGAGTCATAGGTAATGATAATACTTATATTTTAGATTTTCCTTTCTATTCCTATTATTCAGCACGTTCACAGATAATTTACACTGCTGATCAAATGCAAGCTGCTGGATTTGTAGCTGGAATTATTACATCCCTTGCTTTTAATGTCTATACACAATCTCTTACTGCAATGACAGGTTTTAGTATCAATATGAAAAATACTACTTTATCTGATCTAACTGCTTTTGAAGAAAACGGATGGACAAATGTATTCTCATCTACTTATACTGTTCCGGGAACTGGTTGGCAAGAAATAAATTTTCAAAATCCTTTTATGTGGGATGGAGTCAGCAATATTTTAATAAATATTTGCTTCGACAATAATGATTATGGGAGTTTTTCCTACGTTTATGGGACCTATCAAACGGGTAAATCATTTTTTGGTAATATAAATAGTAATTCAGGATGTGGAATTACCAACGGGTATTTTCAAAATTACCAGCCCAATATCCGTTTTAATGGAACCAAGTTGGGGAGTGGTTGTGAAAGTAGCAGATCTCCCTTACATATAGCTCTTAACAATATGCCATCCAAAGATATAGGAATAATAGCTATTCTTTCTCCTTCTACTGATTTTGAAATGTCAAATCCGGTAACTGTTGGGGTAGTAGTTAAAAATTACGGAACAAGTGTATTGGACAGCATGATTGTATCCTATCAAAAAAATGATAATGCTCCTTTAGTTACTGAGATGATTGTTAGTAATTTAGCTCCAGGAGATACTTTGCATTATTATTTTACGCAAACTGCTGATATTTCAACAATTGGAATCTACAATTTTACTGCTTTTACTCAACTTCCCGGGGATACTATTCCTTTGAATGACACAATTCATAAAATAGTTGAAAACTTTACTTATTGTGCAGCAACCTATAATTATGGTTGTTATGATGCTTTTATTGACAACTTCGTCATAAATACATTATCGAATAATACCTCTGGATGTAACAGTGAACCAGGTAGTCATATTATTTATCCAGAAAACGCTTTTACTACTGTATTAGAAAAAGGTATTCCTTATCCTTTTACAATAACTACTATGAATTTGTATAACAGTAATATTGGTTATGGTATATGGCTGGATTTGAATCATGATGGTGATTTTGATGATGTCGGAGAATATATTTACAATCATTATTCTCAGGGTAATCAGCTGTCAGGAAATCTTAATATTCCATCTATCTATAGTTATGTTGGGAATACAAGGTTGAGAATACGAACACTTAGAAGTAATTATTTAAATTCGAGTAATTCTTGCACAAATTTTTATGAATATGGTGAAACAGAAGATTATACAGTAACTTTGACTCCTTCAGAACCAATGGTCATTGACAGCATTCTTTTTAATCAATTTAATGGAATTACTTTACTTGGTACTCAAAATGTTAAGATAGCAAAAATAAAAATTGTTTGCGATGGAAGTTTAAATCCATTATATTTAAAAACGATAGATATTAATAGTTTAGGTTCTTCCCCTGATATTAACGATGCAAAATTATTTTACACTTTTAATTCTGCTGATTTTTCTATGCAATATCCATTTGGGTCACAAATCTCCAATCCAAGCAATCAACTTTTGTTTTCAGATTCAATTTCATTACTTCCAGGTACAAATTACTTTTGGCTGACTTATTCTGTAGCTAACAACGCTATCTTAGGATCTCATTTGAAAGCAAATTTAGAATCACTTAATATCAACGATGCAATTCAATATCCAACTTCCATAGATACATTGGGTTATATTGAAGTTGTTGCTCCTTTAAACGGAACTTATGTTATAAATGCACAAGGAAACGGTAATTATCTCTCCTTTACCGAAGCAGTAAACGATTTAGTTTTTAAAGGTGTATCTGGTCCAGTTATATTTAATGTTGATACAGGAACTTATAATGAGCAGATTAATATTCCTTTAATAGCAGGTGCATCTGCTACCAATACGATAACTTTTACATCAACAAATAATGATAAAACCAGTGTAATATTAAATTACAATCAGACTAATACTGCTGATAATTATACTATTTTGTTACAAAATACATCTTTTATTTATTTTCAAAATCTAACTATTTCTTCAGGGTATTCTTATAATTATAGCAGAGTAATACATATTACAGGTTCAAGCAGCGATATAAATATTTCTGAGAATAACATCGTCGGCAGCGATTCTTATTCAGGGAATTATAATAGTTTAGCATTGATATATATTTCTCCTTCTACTGCTACTTCTAATATATCTATATTGAATAATACTTTATACTATGGATCCTATGGTGTAATGTTTGATGGTTCTTATACAATGAATGATAATACCATCTCTGGGAATAATTTTTTACATCAAGGAAATTATGGAATTTATGTTAATCATCAAGCAAATATAAACATTTCAAATAATTACATTTATTCAGGGATATATTCTACTTTTTATTACGGGATTTATTCCAATATTGGAAACGGGAAAATGATAATCAGTAGAAATACAATTGATGTAAATAATTTTAATACTATTTACGGTATATCAATGAATTATAATTCAGGAGATCTTCTGAAATCAAGAATTGAAAATAATTTTATTTCTCTGAATGCTTCTTCCACAGCAATAGGTATTTTAATGAATAATAATACAACAATTGGTGTTTATTATAATAGTATAAATATTTATGGAAATAATAGTAATACAGATGCTCTTAATATTCAGAATTCTAACGGTTTAGATATTAAAAATAATATAATTTCAAATAATGCAAATGGAACTGCTTTTAATATTGGAAGTTGTAATCAATGTTATTCTGATTACAACAATATTTATTCAAACGGAACTTTTGCAAAAAAGAATGGAATTATTAGCTCTGATTTACCTTTGTGGACTTCGGCAACATTAATGGATAGCAATTCAATGAGTTCTAATCCGCAATACACATCAAATAATGATTTACATACCACTAATATTTCTTTAAATGGAAAAGCAATTCCAATTTATGGCATAACGACCGATATTGATAATCAACTAAGAAATACACTAACACCTGATATTGGTGCAGATGAATTTGATTTGCCATTTAATGATTTAGAATTAGTTGGTTTTATTAATGTATCATCAGGATGTGGATTATCGAACAATGAAAAAATTGAAGTAATTGTAAAAAATGTTGGAGATTCGAATTTTGTTGCTGGCAATGCTTCCATATTATTTAGTGTTGATATTGCTCAACAACTTGTTAATGAAACGATAAACAGAGATATCGCCACAGGTGATACTATTCATTATACTTTTTTAACAGGAGCAAACCTTTCTGTAAATTCATATCTCCAAGATACTTCATTTTTCATTCAATGTTGGATTAATTATACAAGTGATTTTAACCATTTGAATGATAGTGCTAATACATCGACTTTGTCGAAATATTTACAACCTGCCCCTGTAGTAGCAGATACTATTATCCCTTATGCCAGTAGTGTCATTTTAAATGCACAGGTTCTTCCGTCTTATATTCCAATTTGGTATGATTCTATGTCAGCGTTGAATAGTATTAAAATCGGAAATCCATTCATTACTCCTATTTTGTATCAAGCAGATACTCTTTATGTTTCTTCCCGAAAAGGAGGATTGGATTATACAACCATAGGAACAGGAACTAATACTCAAGGATATCCATTTTTTACTTATTATCATGATTCAAGAACTCAAATTTTGTACACTGCAGACGAAATAATTGCCAGCGGATTGCAACCAGGAATGATTTCTTCACTTTCTTTCAATATTTCAAATGTTTCAAGTTCTTTTCAAAATATGAATGGGTTTAAAATCCTGATACAAAATACATCTCTGACAAATTTGACAGGTTTTATTAATTCAGATTTTACAACGGTATATTCAGGCAATTATATTGTTCCCGGAACCGGATGGAAGGAAATCGTATTCCAGAATCCATTTTATTGGGATGGTGTGAGTAATATACTAATCAATATTTGTTATGATAATTCTTATTATACCAGTAATTCATATGTATATTCAACATATATTACAAATAAAGTTTGGCACAGTTATATGGATGGGGGAACTGGTTGCTCATTAGCAGGTGGAAGTTTACAAAGTTACCGGCCAAATATCCGTTTTAAAGGTATAAAAATTGGTGTCGGTTGTGAAAGCAATAGAGTACCTTTGAATATAAGCATTAGCAATATGTCGAGCAATGATATCGGAATAATATCCATAATTTCACCAAATACTGGTTTTGAAATTTCAAATGCTGAAACAGTAGCAGTAGTAGTTAAAAATTATGGAACGGCTACGATAGATAGTATGTTTGTTTCTTATAAAAAGGCAGATTCAACTCAGGCTGTTACTGAAAAAATAATCAGAAGTTTAGCTTCAGGAGACACTTTACATTACTATTTTATACAGAAAATTAATCTTTCTACTCTAGGTTCTTATACCATTAAAGCATTTACATATCTCCAGGGAGATTCCATATATTTGAATGATACCATTTTAAAGAATATTGAAAACTATACTTATTGTAATGCAACTGCAAGCAATGGCTGTTCCAATACATATATCAATGGTTTTATGGTCAATTATCTGCAAAATAATAATTCTTTGTGCAACACAAATACAGGTGGTTATATTAATTATCCTGAGAATTTATATACAACTACTTTACAAAAAAGTATAAATTATCCTATTACGATAAAATCAGTGAATAATTTCTCAAATGTAGGATATGGTATTTGGTTGGATTTGAATCATGATGGTGACTTTGATGATGCCGGAGAATTTCTTTATTCGAAATATTCCGATAGTACTCAACTTAAAGGAAGTATCAACATTTCTTCGGCTTATAACTTTACTGGTAAAACCAGAATTCGAATCAGAGCAGTGCGGTATAACTCTATTTATTCGTACAATTCATGTACAGTCTTTTCAGAATACGGCGAAACAGAAGATTATACCATAAACATAATGCCTGAACCCTTACAAAAAGATGTTCAGTTACTTAGTGTTGTAAAACCAGATTCAATTTATCAGTTGGTTCCTTCTGATGTAATAGTAAGACTTAAAAATATTGGATTAGATACTTTGACACAAATTCCTCTGACTTATATTTTAAATAATCAAACGCCAGTTTCTTATACCTGGAATGGCCAGTTATTACCTCAGGAATTTGCAAATATTTCTCTTCCTCAACTTACTACTAGTACAACAAATAATAATTTTACTGTTTTTTCGGGTTTAACAGGAGATATGGATAATACAAATGATACTTTATTTAAAATCTTGCTTGCATTCCCTCCACCTTCATTAATTCAAATCAAACCTGATACAATAAATGCTTTAATTCCGTCCTGTATTGATTCAATTACAAAACAATTTAAAATTTATAATACCGGATGGTCTAATTTATCATATACTATTGGATCTAAAGGCTTAGGGTTAATTGGAGATACATCAATATTGGTAATTCAGGATGCTGCTGAATGGGGTATAGATATGAAAAATTTTATTCAAACCAATTTCAATAAAACAGCAACCAAAATTTCATACAGCATGTTAGCTTCTACTAATTTTTTAATGTATGATATTATTATAGTAGTCGGTAATCAATCTACTACGTATTACAATACTATTTCAAGCAATAAGGCTAAATTTGAAGCTTTTTTAAATAATGGAGGAATCGTTCAGTATCAACTTGCAAGTTATAATGGGAATACAATAAATCTGGCGGGTGGGGTTAATGCGCTGACTGGCAATAATGAAACACAAAACAAATCTATTTTGATGACTCATCCCATTGTAAATGGTTTGCCCGAAACTTTAAATGGAAATGATGCAAATTCTGGATACTTATCTAATCTTCCGGCCAATGTTAAGATAATTACCCAAACTATGAATTCTGCAAGACCCACAACTATTGAATATGCTTATGGATCTGGTTTGGTAATAGCAACTACTATGACATGGGGTCATCTTTACACAAATGGATATAATTCAGGTCCTATGCTTACTAAAGCCACAAATTATTCAATTTCTAAAGTTGGATTGCTTCCAAAATGGATTTCTATTCCATCTGTTGCTGGTGTTGTACTTCCAAATGACTCAACTGAAGTTAATATAACACTTAAAGCCTGGCTTTTGAATGCAGGAAATCATAAACAAGATATAATAATAAAATCTAATGATCCTTTTACTCCTATAGTTAAATTACCGTTGTATTTAACTATAACAGGATTGCCTCAAATCATGCTTAAGGATAGTGTATGGAACTTTCCATCAATCATGGCAGGTGTTATATCAACTAAAAGTTTTAAAATTTACAATACTTCATGTGATTCCCTGAGAATAGCTGCTCTTAATCACACAGATGCGGCATTTTCAACTGTTTATCCTTCAGTTGTTTCACCTTATGATTCTTCTATTATTACAGTAAACTTTAGTTCTTTAATACAGGGAGTCCATACTGATACAATTACGATACTTAATAATAGTGATACAAAAAATCTGTATGTAAGTGGAACTATATTGCCAACACCTCAACTAATATTAACACCAGATAGTCTTATCGTTAATTCAAGCAATTGTAATGATACAATTAACCGTACCATACTGATAAAGAACACGGGAAATACTACTATGAATTGGAATGCCTATTTTAGTAAAGGAGCAGGAAAAGCACTGTTGTTTAATGGAAGTAATTCAAATGTCAGAATTGGTAATTTGGGATCTATCCCTCAAAAAGGCTGTGTCGAATTTTGGATGAAAGCAAATACAACTTCTGGAACTAAAATACTTTTTTCATCTTCAGGGCTTAATAATAATTGGAAAGGTGTAAACATTTATCAATCTAATAGTTCTTTGTATTTAGTTATAGGAAATGATAATGGAACTACTTACACTAGTTATACAATTACTTCAAATACTGATTATGGTAAATGGCATCATGTTGCAGTAAGCTGGGATTTGACAATTAATCAAGTCTGGACTTATTTCGATGGCATTGTAAACACTAATGGCAATTATAATCCATATTGGCCTAGCAGTTTTTCGGAAGTAAGATTAGGAAACGGCTACAATTCATCTTCTGGTTATTATTTTAGCGGGGAAATTGATGAATTACGTATTTGGAGTGAAAATCGTTCAGCTGCAAATATAAAAAACAATTTTAAACAAGCAATACTCATGCCAACACCTGCATTAATGGGATTGTGGGGTTTTAATGAAGCTTCTGGTGATACAGCATTTAGCTTTAATAATAACCAAAAGGCAGTATTGTATAATACTAATAGAGTAAATTCAGCAGCAAAAATTGAGAATACAGGCATAGATGTTTATCCATCCAATGGCGTATTGGCAGATGGAGACTCAATTAATGCACAAGTAACTTTTGTTACAAGCGGATTAAATAGTAGAATTCATTATTCAGGAATTGGAATTTCAACAAATGATCCTTTACATTCATTAGTTATTATTCCTACTCAGCTTAATTTGACTGGTAGCCCTCTCTTGCAATTACTCACTACAAATTTAAATATGAATAGTGTAATGGCTGGTGCTTCCATAACCGACTCAATATATTTCACCAATATTGGATGCGATACTCTTAAAGTAACAAATATAACACATGGAAATACTGTTTTTGGAGTCAATCAAACTTCTTTTACCTTATTACCTAAAGATACAGCAAAACTTAAAGTTAGTTTTAATCCTGTTGATGTTGGAAGTTACTATGATACCTTACAAATAGTTTCAAATGGAGGTTTGCGTCAATTGTATTTACATGCTGTTGCTGTGGCAGCACCTCTTGCATCTGTTAATCCTGCTTCTTTTAATGATACTATTACAATTTGTAATCAAAACCTTACAAAATATTTTAATATTAAAAATAGTGGAAATGAAATTTTAAGCTGGAACGGACTCATGGGAGGTATTGGTTTGACCGACAACTTTGATAATGGAATTAATAATTCAAACTGGGTCAATAATTCAAATGGGGCATCGGCGGCTTCCTGTGGAACTGCTTATGGTAACAATGCACTTTATTTTGGTGGTGACGGATTAAGATCCATAACCACAAAATCATTGAATACCTTGGGAGGTGGTAACATTTCATTTTATATAAAAATAAGCGGAAGTGGAGGAAGCCCTTGTGAACAGGCTGATGGTGGTGAGGATGTTGTATTGGAATCATCCGTTAATAATGGTTCAAGCTGGAATATTATTCAAACTTTTTATGTAGGAAATTATTCCTATTTTACAGCCATTCAATTAGCAATACCTATAAGTGCTCAGAATTTTAATACCCAATTCAGATGGCGTCAGCTATCCCACAGTGGTTCATGTTGCGACCATTGGTCAATAGATGAAGTGAATATTAATACATTGAATATAAACAATATTACGCCTTCATCAGGTACGATTGCTGTCGGAGATTCTGCTACGGTTCAATTAGTTATTGATGGAAATGGATTAATAAACGGAAACTATCAGTCACAACTTATTATCAATACCAACGATCCTTTACATTTACAGTTATTAATTCCTATACAATTGATAGTTAAAGCCAATCCTATTATTTCAATTGCAAATAATCCACTTATTATGGATACAGTGATGATAAGTGCAATATCTTCAAAAGTATTGTTTATAAAGAATATGGGGTGTGATAGTTTAAAAATTACAAATATAATGCATGACTTAACTGAAGTTGATGTAAATCCGGTTAGTTTAATAATATTGCCAAAAGATTCTGCAGCTGTAAATGTAACATTTTCTTCATCATCTATCGGTAACTTTATTGATACTTTAAAGATATTCAACAATGCTGGAAATATAAATGTTCCTTTAAAAGCAAAAACTTTAGGTGCACCCGAAATTATCACTTTGCCTGATTTAATAACAGCAAATTTTACTTGCGATAGTCAAATTACAACCACACTTAAAATTAAAAATCCAGGAATCGTTCCATTAAACTGGTATGCATTTATTCCCAATCAGGAAAAAGGAAGTTTACTATTTAACGGTTTAAATAATTCTGTAAGTTTAGGAAACTGGACTCCAGATACCAAATGGACTGTGGAGGCTTGGATAAAACCTGATGTGCTATCTTATGGAAATAAATTGATTGCAGGCTCGTCTAATAATAATACACCTTGGGGGATTTTTATAGTTGACAAAAAAATTGCAACTATATTTAAATCATCTCAAACAGGAATGCCTCAAAGTGTAATTGCTGATGATACAATATCTTCTGGTGTCTGGTATCATGTTGCTGGTGTTTTTAATGGGTCAACAATTCGTCTGTATGTTAATGGTCAATTAGTTAAATCTGCTATTGCTAATTCAACTTATACAGCATATAGTTATCCTTTTATTGGTGGAGTTCCTAGTTATAGCAATTATTTTTCAGGAAATATTGATGAAGTAAGAATATGGAATAAAGAAAGAAGTCAAAGCCAGATCAGTTATTCTATGAATCACATTTTAGTTGGAAATGAACCTGGATTGCTTGGGTACTGGACCCTAGATAAAGTTAACGGAATAACTGTTGCAGATTTTTCAGGGAATGGTCATGTTGGGACAATAAATGGGGCAAGCTATTCGAGCAATACCTCTTCTACACTTGGATGGGTAAATTTGAGTAATAAGTCTGGCATATTAAATCCAGGAGATTCAACACAAATAAATATTCAAATTAATAGACATCTCTTACCTCAGGGAACACATCCTTTCAAACTGATTGTTCAATCGGATGACCCTGTAAAACCTTTTGATACTACATCGATTACTGTGAATGCCCAATATAATTTAACACCCGTTGATATCGGAAGTGATACAATTTTATGTACAGGTAATGCCAATGTTGTTTCATCAGGAAGCTATCTTACTTATAACTGGAGTAACAATACTTATAATCCAAACTTAAATGTTACGAACAGTGGAAGTTATTACCTAACAGTAACAGATGCAAATGGGTGTGTTTACAGCGATACCATTAAGATAGGATTAACCCAGCCTCCTTTTGCAGATGCAGGAGTTGATAAGTCTGTATGCCAAAATTTCGCAGTATTATTAAATGGTTCTGCAAGTGGTGGGACTCCTCCTTATCAATATATTTGGTTGAATCAATTAATGAATGTAGTTTCAAATTTTGCAAATTATTCTTTTGTACCTGCAAATAATGTAATGCATTTCTTAAGTGTGATTGACAACAATGGCTGTCAATCTTTAGTTAAGGATACAGTAAATATTACGGTTAATCCTAACCCTATTGTTAATGCAGGCAGCGATACTATTATTAATTTAGGTAGTTCAGCATATTTAAATGCAAGTGTTACAGGAGGTAGTTATCCTTATACATTGTTATGGAGTCCTGCAAATTATTTATCGTCAACCAATATTTTGAATCCTCTTGCTTCTCCTTTAAATTCTACTTACTATTCACTTACTGTAACGGATGCAAATAACTGTACAGCAAACAATAATGTTTATATTAAAGTGAGGTTTACAGTATCTGGAAATATTCAATACAATAACTCATCACATACTTCCATTCCTAATGCATGGGTTTACCTTGAAAATTCATCAAATGGTATAAAAGATTCTGTTTTATCTTCAGGGTCTGGTGATTTTATGTTTTCAAAGGTAGCTTACGCCTCTTATTATCTGTATGCTAAACCTACAGCTGTTTTTGGAGGAGTCAATTCAACTGATGCTCTTGGAATTAGACGTCATATCGTTAGCCTTTCTTCTCTTACTGGAGTTAATTTAAATGCTGCTGATGTTAACAACAGCAATACAGTTTCAAGTGCTGATGCTTTGCAAGTATTAAGGCGAACTGTTGGTCTTATAACCTCTTTTTCATCAGGTGATTGGACTTCTGAAAGACATAATTTATATTATGTATCTCAAAATATAGAAAATATTGTAGTTAGAGTATTATGTTTGGGAGATGTAAACGGATCCTACAACATTTATTCCACAAAATCTTCTGAAGGGACTCCATCATTACAATGTATTCCGACTAATAAGAATTTAATTGCAGGAGAAAGCTTTGACTTGCCAGTAAGTTTGAAACAAAACGTAAAACCAGGTGCAGTTACGCTATTCTTTCAATACCCTGAGGATTTAATTGAAATATTGGCTGTTTACTCAAATGGTACTGATATTGAGTTTAATTCTAAAAATGGAATTTTAGCCATAGGTATTTATAATGAAAAAGGCCTAATAATCAACGACAATATTTTATTATCTGTCAAATGTAAAGTTAAACTAAATGCTCCGCTTGATAAAATAGGTTTTTCAATATTAAATCAAAGTGAAATTTCGGATATTAATGGAAAAGTACTCAATGATTTACAGCTTGAAATGGAATGTATGAATATAGTTGATAAGTTTGATGATTTTATATTGGAAGATAATTTTCCAAATCCTTTCGATGTATCAACAACGGTTCGAATATATATCCCTGAAAACTCATCTTTACGACTTAGTATTATAAATACTCTAGGTGTTGAAATAAAATCAATGATTACAGAAAAACTTTCTATTGGTTGGCACGAATTGCAAATTGATGGTAAAGATCTTTCACAAGGAGCATATACTTATCGTATACAGGCAATTGGACTTAAAAACACATTTGATCAGACAAGAAGAATGATGATTATCAGGTAAGGCAAATAATTATTGATTTTTGAAAAACAAGAAATCATGGAAACAAAAAGCATATTTTTTAAATTTGTTAATATAATAGGAATCAATATATTTCATAAATTCTATAGTATGAAAAGAAGTATGTTACTGGCTTTCTTCAGCTTAATGTTGTTGCAGCCAATATTCGCTCAAACAGCAATGATAAAAGCAGATACGATAGTAGCTAATCAGGGCGATAGCATTGATATTGGATTTAGGGCACAAAATTTTCCTCAAACAGGATCACTTACCTTGTATATTCAATATAACGGTATAGTTTTGGATTATGGAAGGGCTATTAATATAAATCCATTGTTGTTAGGTGGTAATCCATTAATAAATAAAACAGGAAATACCATAATTGTATCATGGGCTGATGTAAATGGAGCGATACTCGGAAATGAAAAGTTGTTTGATCTTAGATTTAAATACAATGGAGGCGTTAGTTCAATATCATTTACTTCAGCTTGTGAAGCAACAGATATTCAGGGAAATGTAATTTTACCTTCAGTAGTCTATAGAGGTGGAAGTGTTACAGAAACATTGTCGTTAAACATTGCATCCCCTAATAATGCATTGTGTCTGGGTGACTCTATGCAAATAACAGCCCAAGCATTGAATGGGCATGGAAACTACACTTACAGCTGGTCATCAAATCCTGTTGGGTTCACTTCAACGTTGGCAACTATAAAAGTTAAACCTCTAGTAAATACTACTTATTCAGTTACCATTAGTGATGGTGTTGATATAGTTAACGGAAGTAAACTTATTTCAATATTTACTGACCCACAACCCTCTTCTGTGACCAATATGTTACCTGCAAATAATTCATTAAATCTGACTGCTCCAGTTCAATTTTCCTGGGCTCCTGCTGCCTATGCATCTTTATATGATATTTATTTATGGTCGGCTGATAGTATTAACAGACCCCTTACTCCACGACTTTCAAATTTATCTCTCAT
>CAZUCB010000014.1:21783-33718 GCA_964618755.1 uncultured Bacteroides sp.
GGTGAAGATATTGGTTTGGGTCAGTTTCAGAATGTAAGTTACTTAGGCCCTGGTCAAAGTTATACGAATACAGTTCAGGTTAATGTCCCTAATAATTTTATGGGGACTTATTATATTTTTGTGGTAACTGATGCAAATGATGCCTTATTTATTGATTGGTCACTGGTAGGAAATGGACCGATTAATGCTCCAGTACCCTATACTCCCAGCATAACTGGAGTTCCCTATCCTTACATAATGGCATGGGCACATAGTAACGGTTATGTTCATGAAGTAAGTGATAATGGTTCATATCACGATAATTTCTTTTATAAACAACTGGATATTATTATGCCCCCTGTTCCTGATCTGGCAATTCATCAAATTGTTCCTCCTACCAATGTTTTTTCAGGACAAAATTTCCTTTTGCCATTCTCCGTTAAAAATCAAGGCTATGCCACAGCAACAGGAAGTTGGAGTGATGTAGTTTATATGAGTGCTGATACTGTCTTTAATGCTTCAACTGCAATTTTATTAGGCAGTTTCCCAAGGTCATTGCCATTGCAACCAGATAGTATTTATTATAATAATGTTCAGTTGACAATTCCTCCCAATATTTTTGGTACATATTATTTATATATTAAAACGGATGCTACCAATCAAGTGTTTGAGAATGTATATGAAAATAATAATCTAACAAAAAGCACTCCGTTTCAGGTTTTCCTCACTCCACCGCCCGATCTGATTGTAAAAAGCATTCAGGCTCCATCAATACTTGTAAACAAAGTTATGTTTACTATAAACTATACTGTAAAAAACCAGGGTGCAATACCTACTTCAAATGGCCATTGGACAGATAAAATCTATTTAACAAATGCTTCAAATTATAACTTATCAAATGCTTTCCTTTTGGGGAGTTTTCAGCGCCAGAGCGATCTAGGTGTTGATAGTAGCTATGTTGCCAGTTTAAGTGTTAGCATCCCAGCAGGCATTAGTGGACCTTATTATTTTTATGTAAAAACGGATGCAAATTTGGAAGTATTTGAATACACCGATGATAGCAATAATGTTACCAGACAAATAATTCCTTCTAATGTTATCACACCTGATTTGATTGTTACCAATGTTGAAAGCCCACTTTTTGAGAATAACAATCAACCGGTTACTATCTCTTGGACTGTTAAAAATAACGGTGCTGGGAAATTAGTAGATACTGAAGTTACTGATCATATTTTCGTTTCAAAAACAAATATTTTTCATCCAGATTCCTTGATTTCAGCAGGTAGTTTTACCTATCATCTGGCATTATTGGCAGGAGATTCAATAGTGAAACAAAAAACACTGCTATTGCCTCAAAATATTAGTGGTAATTATTATATATATGTATATTCTGATTATACAAATAAAGTCTATGAATCTCCATCAGAGACCAATAATGTAAACAATAGTCTTAATCCTATTCAGTTGAATAAACCTGACTTAACTGTTACTCAGATAACTTCTCCTTCTTCTTTTAATTCTGGACAACCCGCAATTTTTGAATGGAAAATAAAAAATACAGGACTTGGACAAATTGTAAATAAAAAATGGACTGATAAAATTTATCTTTCTAAATCTTCTAATTTCAATTTAGATTCCGTTATAACAGTTGGTAGTTTAACTTATGTTCAACCACTTTTATATTCGGGTGATAGTGTATTAAAAAGTCATTACATTTCCCTCCCAGAAATTATAGCTGGCGAGTATTATGTTTATATTTTTACTGATGCGAAAGATACAGTTTATGAGGGCTCTAACGAAAATAATAATATATTAAAAAGCCAGATTCCTGTAACTTTATTCAATCCAAATCTTACTTTAAACAATGTAAATCATGTTACCGCTATAAATTCAGGACAAGCAATTAATATTGGATGGACTACAAAAAATATCGGTCTGGGTAAGCTTTATTATTCTAATGTTTCAGATAAAATTTACCTTTCTTATTCGCCTGTATTTCAAGCAGATTCTGTTGTTTTACTTAGTATTAAATCTTATAATACAACCTTACTGCCAGGTGACAGTATTAATAATCTAATAACTGTAAATATACCAAATGGCGTTTCTGGTAATTTTTATATTTTTATTCATACCAATTTTAACCAGAATATTTATGAAGGTGGTAATAATGCTGACAATAAAAATAAAGGACCCAGCATTCATATTACTTTAGCACCTTGGGCAGATTTAAAGCTAAAAGAATTAGTTATTCCTGATTCGTTGACTTCTGGTGAGAATTTTACAGCAAGTTTTTCTGTTAAAAATATTGGAAATACTTCGATCATTGGAACTTCATGGACAGATAAATTATATATTTCTTCCAGTGCTGATTTTGATACCACCGCTATTTTACTTTCAAATTACCTTCATTCTCAACAACTTGATACAGGGACAAGCTATATAAACACTTACTCTTCAACACTATTATCTTCTTTTTCTTCAGGTTATTATTTCTTCTATGCAGAAACCGATGAAAATAATTCAATCTTTGAATATTTATTTGAAAGCAATAATATCCTTAGAAGTAATCCTATTTTTATTAAACCATATCCAGTAAACCTTTCTTTAACTGCATTTACAGCTCCAGACTCTACTTTTTCTGGTCAAAATATTAATATTCAATGGACTACTATAAATAATAGCAATAAGCCAACACTTCCATCCTATTGGTATGATGCGCTTTATCTTTCTATTGATACTGTCTGGAATCCAGGAAGTGATATTTTAGTAAAAGAATGGAAACAAAACGGACCATTGTTGGCTGGAAATTCTTATTCGAATTCTGAAAATGCATTGATTCCTAATGGATTGAACGGAAATTATTACCTAATTATGATTACTGATCGTACGAATAATAATAATGAGTTAGTAACGATTGATAACCGTAAACTTAAAATCAGAAACAATCAGGCTGCAACTATAAAAATTAAACTCACACCTTCGCCTGACTTGGTTGTAAAAACATTTACAGTTCCTCAGCAATGCGTATCTGGGCAAGCATTTAAAGTTGTATTTAAAGTTAAAAATCTGGGTGCAGGTCCAACAACACTTGGGAATTGGACAGATAAGATATATTTGTCAAGTGATTTTACAATAAATCAAGGGGATATTGATATCGGAACCTATAATTATGCCAAAGGAATTTTAGATACTGCACAATACTATCAAGATTCATTGTATGTTACAATTCCTGTTAACTATGGCGGGAATTATGTATTGATTTTTAAAACAGATAATACAGATGCTGTATTTGAATTCAATGGAGAAACTAATAATACAGCCAATGCTTTTATCATTGCAGTTCAACCACCACCAGCCGATATTGTTGTAAAATCAATTTCAATACCCGATAGTACTATGGTCGGCGATTTTATTAACGTTTCATGGGTAATAGAAAATATTGGAACCAATCCTGCAACAGGTAATATGAAAGATATGGTTTATTTATCAACAGATACTGTATGGGATATTTCAGATAAACTAATTGGAGATTATCAATCATCGGTAAATCTCCCAACATTAGGTACCCAAACCCGATCAATTCATAAAAAAATACCTGGTATTGCAATAGGGAATACATATATGATTGTTAGAACTGATATTTTAAATAATATTCATGAAAGCAATGATACTAACAATACATCCTATTCAGCTAAAACTTCTTACATTGATATGAAAAGACTATATTTTAATGTAGCCAAAAATGATACATTATTTAATGATACCGATTTGTATTATCTGATAGATGTTCCTGACTCTTTGCAAGGAGAGTCCATGCTTTCTACTTTAAAAGCAGATTCAGTCAATGGTTCAAATGAAATGTATTTGAAATACAATCTGTTATCAACAAGATTGAATTATGAATATACCCATTCTTTTCCTTATCTGGGAAATCAGGAGTTATTGGTACCTTTTCTTTTCAAAGGAAATTATTATCTGATGTTATACGGAAGAACAGTAGTTGCTAACAAGCAAAATATAACAATAAAACCTGAAATTTTAAATTTTGAAGTTCGTTCCATTAATGCTAATAAAGGTGGTAATTCAGGAAAAATAACAGTAGCTTTATTAGGTTCGAAATTCAATGCTTTCATGAAAATAAAACTTGTAAAAGGGAATGATACGATCCATGCTGAAGCTCTTCAATTCATTAACTTTACCAAGGTTTTTGTACGCTTTGATTTAAAAGATGCGGTTCCGGGCATTTATAATGTGATTGTAGAACATCTTTGCGAAGGAACCATCGTAATTCCAAATGGTTTTGAAGTGAAAAACGGTGCACCAAATTTTCTTTCAGTAAATGCGATTGCTCCCAATAATGTCAGAAACGGAAGGATAGCCAGTTTTACAATAGAATATGCTAATCTGGGTAATACTGATATTGTAGCACCTTCAATTAATATCAAGAGTTATGCCGGTTCTCCTATTTCATTAGATGCTGCTGGTTTAGCAAATAATAGTATGCAATTAAATATTCCTTTACAAATACAGGGCGAGCCAAATAATATCCTAAGACCCGGAGTTACAGGATCTATTGTTATTTATACACGAACCGTGGCAGGTTTAGGATTTACTATTTCAGTTTCAAATCAATAGTTTATTTATAATATAAAAATCATTGATAAAAAAATAAGACAATGACAGCAAAAAAAACAATCGGATATTTTTTAGTAATTATGGCAATCTGCTTAGCATTGCCATTAAAAGCTTTATCTCAGGGATATGCAGGTCCAAATAAGACGATACTTAAAGACTCCAGTGTTGTAATTGGCGGAAGTGGTTGTAGTAGCTGTTGCTACTTATGGACACCTGCAACAGGACTCAGTGACCCTAAAATACTTCATCCCATAGCTAAACCGACAACAACTACTACTTATACTCTTAAAGTAACAGGGGATAATTTTAAAATCAGCGATGTAAGCCAGATGACGGTAACAGTCAAAGATGGTATGGATGGGTTAACAGTTACTCCAAAAAAATGTTGCTGGAAAAAAGCAGATTCCATAGGATTAAGTCAGTTTACAATTGTTACGGACCCTCCGGGATTAGAGAATACAGTTACTATAAGTCCAACAAATGTACCTGGAAATATCTTTCTTGGGTTTCCTTTGCCAAGCTCAACAGCTACATTACCAGTTACATTTACTGCAAGAGGACCAAATAATACAACAAAAACAGCAACCGTTAATATTTCATGTGTTGATGAAGATGTACAAGGGCAGGTTCAGGTTGGAACAGGAGCTCTTAAAGTTGCAGAAATACTTGAGGGAATTGATGATATTACAAATAAAGTTTCTGCTGTTCTTGGTGTTTGGAGTTGCCAACCTACAGGTGGTTGGTCACAAAATATGAGTTTTTCAACTGGAAAATTGTGTTGTGATGTTGGTTGTATAAAAGATATGTATGCTTATAATGGAACCATTAATTATGATAAAGGAATACAATGCGATTTTCCTTTTTATGGAATTCCTTATGCAGGTTCTATAAATTTTAGAGTAATGGCGAGTGCCGGAGTTGCATTTTCTTTAGGAAATATTAAAACAACCTGTGAAGGTGCTGATAATTGTATTAATGTTGCTATTGCAGGTAATATTGGCGGAGGTTTAAGTGCTACAATAGCCGGAGGTAAAATAATAGATATGAGCATTATGCTCGTTGGACAGATTAATACTCCTCCCTGGGAATATTGCATTGTATCAGGAAAATTTACTAATCGAGAAAATAGTGTATGTTTTAAACTCGATGCAGTTGGTTCAATAACACTTTTAGGTTATATAACAGAAAGTGTTAGTGTTAGTGTAATAAATCAAAGGTGCTACTAATAAATTAAAAATCTTAAATCATGAAAAATTTTCACTTATTTATATCAAAATTTAATAGAATTCTATTTATTGTAATTTTTTGTAATATAATAAGCTTACAACTTTTTGCAGAAAAAGAAAATAATTATTTCATTTTCACTGCTTATATACCACTTCTTGACACTTTCCCAACATATAATATTACATCCTATAACGTTATTGTACCTATTGATTCTGTAGGTTATAGATCGGATCCTGCACATGAAATTTGCAAAACTAAGCTTTTGTATATAATTAACGGTATGATTGCCCCTATGAGTGAAGGTTGGCCTATTGATACTGTATCAGGTAGCGCTGATTGTAATCTGGTTAATTCACCTACAGCTATGTTGTGCAAACTTTTTAGAGAATATTTACGAGGAAATATTGACAGTATAACAACTCTTTATAAATCTTCAGATCATGCATTAATAAATAATATACAGTCAAATCCAATAGTCAGAGCAAAATATCAAGGAATTATTGACTCTATTTCAAGTATGAAAATGAAATTTGGATTTCAATTGCAAGGAGGCTTTTTTATTATTACAAAGTTAACATTTTTAGATAACTCCGAATATCTTTCACCCTATTTCTTTGTTCAGGAAAATAATCAATGGAAGCTATCAACAATGGTTGATTCATTTCCCATTTCATCAAATATTGCAGTTTATTTAAAATCTCATACTCCTGCTTCTCTTATAGGTACTGATGATATTGATAATGATGGTATATCAAACCTTAACGATAACTGCCCATGTAATGCAAACTCAAATCAAAAAGATACAGACAGTGATGGTATTGGTGATGCCTGTGATAATTGTCCTACTAAAACAAACCATGACCAAGTTGATTTTGATGGTGATGGTGTAGGTGATGTTTGTGATAACTGTCTTAAGTTTTACAATCCATCCCAATCCGATTTTGATAATGATGGTATTGGCGATTCTTGTGATAATTGTCGAACGGCTTTAAACCCTAATCAGTCAGACATTGACAATGATTATATTGGAGATGCGTGCGATCAAGATATTGATAATGATGGACATCCAAATAACTTAGACACAGACATTGATGGTGATGGTGTGCCTAATACTATTGATAATTGCCCTTATTATCCAAATTCTAATCAGTTAGATAGTGATGGTGATGGAATAGGAGATGCATGCGACAATTGCCCATTAACATTCAATCCTGATCAGCTTGATACGGAACATGATGCTGTTGGGGATGTATGTGATGCTGATATGGATAATGATGGTGTTCTAAATGTAATTGATAATTGCCCAAAATTTTTCAATCCGGATCAATTGGATGCGAATTGTAATGGAATAGGAGATGCCTGCGAATAATGATTTTACCTGATATTGTAAAAATATAAAGATTTACAGAAATGAAAACAAGAGGATTGAATAATTATAATTCCACTTCAGTGTTGACTGAAAATGGTAATTTTTTAAAAAATAACTATCAATGGTTTAAAAATGACAGTATGAGTATATTAAGAAAGTATGCTTTCATTTTACTAATAATTTGTTTGCTCCCTGAGTTTATTCATGGGCAAATAACTTTTACCAAGGAAGATGCTTCCTGTGGTGCATCCGATGGAAGCGCAACAGTAAGTGTAAGTGGAGGAACAGCTCCCTACACTTATCTTTGGTCTAATGGTGGAACAGGGACAAGTATCAATAACCTGGCTGTTGGTCCATATACCTGCATTATTACCGATGCAAGTGGTTGTACCGGTCAGGGTGAGGTTTTTATTGATAATAAAACTGACATGGAAGTAAATATAACTGGAGGTGATGTATCAACTACCTATTGTAGTAATGCATCTCCTCCATCAATTACACTCACAGCTTCTGTTTCAGGAGGAAAACCACCTTATGTTTGCAGTTGGCCTTCTTATTCTATGACAGCAACTTCTTCTGGTAATTACACTGTAACAGTTACTGATTCTGCACATTGCTTAAAACACGCTTCTACCTATGTGTTGTTTATCAGGGTCGATTGTTCATCAGATCCTAATGATATTACTGGCCCTGATGGATTTGGACAACAAAAAATTATTGGGGTTTCTGAAAAACTTCCATATACTATACGCTATGAAAACGATCCAGAGTTTGCTACAGTTCCTGCTCAAAAAGTTAAAATTGAAATGCCTTTTGATACTACTGCAAATATGCTTTCCATGCGTTTAAGTGATTTTGGATTTGGTAGTTTTATTTTTAGTGTTCCTCAAAATACTACATTTTATTCAAAAAGATTAGATGTTTCAGATTCTTTGGGAGTTATGGTTGATGTAACCGCAGGGATTGATGTTCAAAACAAAAAAGCTTTTTGGATACTAGAATCAATTGATCCTGCAACTGGATTGGTGCCAAATGATGCTAATAAAGGATTTTTATTAGTAAATGATAGTATTACCCATAGAGGTGAAGGATTTGTTAGTTTTACAATGTTGCCCAAAAATTCAGTTCAAACCGGAGACTCTTTAAAAGCTGAAGCTTCTATTGTTTTTGATATCAACGATGCTATTAAAACCAATATATGGAAAAATGTTATTGATGCTTATTATCCTACAAGTTTTGTAAATTCTCTACCTGCAATTACAGATACAAATTTTATAAAAATTTCATTCACAGCTAATGATGATGCTGGCGGTTCGGGTGTGAAAATTGTTAAATTATTTATGGCAAAGAATACTGGAGCTTATGAATTGGTTGGAACTTACAATAAAGACAGTATTGTATATATTGTTGGAGTTGAGGATGATGAATATAAGTTTATAAGTATAGCCGAAGATAATGTTGGGAATACAGAACCTATGAAAGAAACATCAGATGCTCACACATTTCTTGGTTATCCTCGATTAATCTCAGGCAAAATCACATATCAAAATAATGCAAATACACCTCTGAATAATGTGACAGTATATTTACGAAATACAAATGGTAATATTTTAGATTCTGTATATACCAATCAGTCTGGTGATTATGATTTTGGGTTTAAATCAAAAACAACATATTTAATTGATGGATACTCTGATTTAGCATGGGGTGGTGTAAATTCAACCGATGCTTTAATTATTCAAAGGCAAATAGTTGGATTATCATCATTTAATTCTTTACAAGCAAAAGCAGCTGATATTAATGAATCAGGAAATATTACTAGTATCGATGCACTTTTATTAAGAAAACGAATTGTTGGTGAAATCAATCATTTTCCTACAAACGATTGGATATTTTTAAAGGATACTATTAAAGTTGAAAAAAATAATATTAACCATCTAATGAAGTCATTATGTGCTGGAGACGTTAATGGAAATTATTCAGCAGTATTTTCTAAAAGTTCAAATATTATCTTAACTCAGCATGGAGAAATACCTGCTGATAGAAATCAGCTCATTGAATTACCTGTAATTTTTAATAATAAAATCCAAACAGCAGCCATCACTTATATGATGGATTATCCTGATAATATTATTAAAATTGAAAATGTAATTTCATCTTTACCTGGATTTTTGTATAAAGCAAAGGCAGGAAAGTTAATACTTGCATGGGATAGCATATCTCCAATGAGCTTTGATAAAAATGATGTTTTATTTACAATGCAAGTACGAGTCAATAGAGAAGTTTCTGAAAAAGATCATGTAATTTTTACCCTTGACAATCACAGTGAGTTTGCCGACAAAAATGCAAACGTTATTGATGGTGTGAGCTTAAGTGTGCCAAATATTATTATATCTCCATTTTTAGATTATGAATTGAGTCCAAATTTCCCAAATCCATTTAGTAAATCTACTGAAATTAGATACGAATTACCAGAAGATGGTATGGTTACTCTAAAAGTTTATAATATATTAGGTCAGGAAATAAAAACCGTGGTTTTGGCAAAACAAAAAGCTGGTAGTTATAGTGTGCGTTTTGATGGTTCTGGTTTAGAAGGTGGTACATATTCTTATAAAATTGATGTGGAAGGAAAAACAAGAAAATACATAGCATCACATTTGATGATTGTTATACCAAATAATTAAGAAATATAATGAATTTATTAAAAATAATCTTTTTTACTATTCTGACATTTTTATTTAATCAGGGAAAAGCCCAGACTCTTCAAATTGATAATGTTCAAGCTAATTTAGGAGATACTGCAAGCGTTACTGTAAATATTTCTAATATAGATAGTCTTGGTTCCATTACCTTATTTATTAGTTATGATACAACAAAAGTGAATTTTATTAATTATACCAATCTTAATCCTCATATTACAGGAGTTCTAATTAATGATATACATAATTTATCTAACAATACTCGTCTTGGGAAAATTGCAATTTCGTGGTCAAATTTAAATAGTGTAAGTTTTGTTGCAGAAATATTTGTGGTATTTCATTTTAAGGTAATAGCAGGAAATGAATGCCCACTTATTTTTTTACCAGACTGTGAACTTGCAAATTATAAAGGAGATATTATTAGTTTAAATTTTATAAATGGAAATATAAGCGTTACTGGATTGTCTGTAAGTTATAATAATCTTTTAGATTGCAAAATCTATCCAAACCCATTTAATAATAATATTTCTATTGATTTTCTTGATCCAGCTTTTATTGAAGGAATAAATGTTTTTCAAATGGATGGCAAATGTGTTCAAAAGATTATAATCAACAAACAATCATCACATTTTATAATTAAACAACTAAATAATCTCGAAAAAGGGAATTATTTTTTTGAAATTCTATCAAAAAATAAAGAGAAAAGAGAGATTAAAAAAACTTTTAAATTAATAAAAAATTAATTCTACAAATAACACAAGCAATAACTTAATATATAATACTATGAAAAAGTTATTTATAAAAATTATCAGCATTCTTGCAATTTTTATGCTTAATATTAGCATAATTTCTGCTCAACAAATTACACTTCCAAATTCGAATGCTTGTTTAAATGATACTACAATTGTTCCTATTAATTTTAGCAATATTGATTCTTTAGCTGCACTTACATTGTATATAAGTTATGATACAGCAGTTTTAACTTATGTTGGGTTTGATAATGTAAATACCATAACATCTGGAATCATGTGTGGAGTACCCACAGTTGGTTATAATGCATGGAAAGTTGTTATTTCATGGATTGATAATACTTTAAATGGTGTTAACTTAGTGTCAGAAAAACTTTGCGATTTAAAATTTAAGTACAAAGGTGGAAACTCAAATTTAACTTTTTTAATGGCATCTGAGTTGTCTAAACCAGATGGAATTAATGTTATTATTCCTACATATTCAAATGGAAGTGTCAGCCCTTTAATACTTTCACAACCTATATCCACTCAAATTTGTGAAGGATTACAGACTAATTTTTCTGTTTCAACTGCTTCTGGAAGTACTTATCAATGGCAAGTACTAAATGGAACTCAATGGTTTGATCTTCAGAATAACACAACATATTCAGGTGTAAATACCAATTCACTTCAAATTAATAAAACGCCTTATTCTTTAAATAATAAGAATTTTAGGTGTTTGGTTACAAAAAATTGTACCGAATCTTCCAGTTATGCAACACTTACAGTTTATCCAAAACCACTTATTGTAATAAACAATGACACCACAATATGTGTTGGCAATTCTGTAATAATAAGTGGGTCAGGAAGTACAGGGTCAGGTACTCTTATTTATAGTTGGGATCAAGGATTAGGTTTGGGAATTACACACACCGTGACACCAAGTCAGTCTTCAACTTATTATCTTACTGTTTCAGGATCAAATAATTGCACTTCTATTGATAGTGTTGTTGTTTTTGTGAATCAATTTCCTTCACCTGCTGGAATAATAACTGGTACAACAACTTTATGTAAAGGGCAAAATGGAGTAATTTATACAGTTCCTTCAATAAATAATGCAACTTCTTATATATGGACATTGCCAACAGGTGTAATTGGTACTAGCACCACTAATAGCATAGCTGTTAATTACTCAAACACTGCTGTTTCAGGAAATATTACTGTTCAAGGAAGCAATGCTTGTGGAGTTGGAAATTCTTCTTCTTTTGCAATCACTGTAAATCCCACTCCTGCTGTTA
>CAZUCB010000015.1:0-31118 GCA_964618755.1 uncultured Bacteroides sp.
CTTGCAACAGGAAAACACCAAAGGTTTTATGGTATTAAAAGATGGTAAAATTGTGTTGGAGAAATATTTTGGTAGTTTCACCAAAGATAGCTTATGGTATTGGGCATCGGCAGGTAAAACCATTACTTCGTTTTTAGTAGGAAAAGCACAGGAAGAAAGCTATTTATCTATTAGTGATTCTTCTTCCAAATATTTAGGCACAGGCTGGACCAATTGCACAGCGGCACAAGAAAGAAACATCAAAATCCGCCATCAACTCACCATGACTTCGGGCTTGGATGATGGCGTTCCCGATAACCATTGCACCTTAGATACTTGTTTGAACTACTTAGCCGATGCAGGCAGCCGATGGGCTTATCATAATGCAGCCTACACATTATTGGAAAAAGTAATTACAACAGCTACCGGATTGCCCATTAACAATTATACCTATTCCCGATTAAGTTCAAAAACAGGCATTACCGGCTTATGGTATACGGTAGATTACAACAATGTGTTTTTTAGTACTGTCAGAAACATGAGCCGTTTTGGCTTGCTGTTTCAAAACAAATGTATTTGGAATACAGATACGTTGTTGCACGATACTGCTTATATCAATCAAATGACGAATACTTCGCAAACAATAAATCAATCTTATGGTTATTTATGGTGGCTTGGTGGTAAATCGTCTTTTATGGCACCGGGTACACAATTTGTTTTCCCTGGTTCGTATGCACCCAATGCACCTGCTGATATGTTTGCAGGGATAGGTAAAAACGGTCAGATTGTAAGTATTTCAAGAAGCAAAGCATTGGTAGTTGTTAGAATGGGCGATGCACCTACTAATCTTGGCGAAGTACCATTCTTACTTTGCGATCAGATATGGCAAAAATTAAATGAAGTAATGTGCAACGGAACTTCAATCAACGAAAATCAAAAGAATCAACATCATGTTTCTATTTTCCCAAATCCGGCTAATACCATATTAAATATTGATATTCCTTCTGAAGATAGATTTGAGTTTGAAATTATAGATATTTTTGGTAAAACTATCCTTACATTAAAAAATCAAAATAAGATAGATGTTTCAAACCTTGAAAAAGGAATATATATCATTAAGATTATTCAAGGTGAGAATTATTATATTCAGAAGTTTGTAAAAGAATAAGATAATCTTATGCCAGATACTTACCTACAATAGGCATTCTTCTGCCCATTCCAAATGCTTTAGGCGAAACCCTTAAAATTGGCGGAGTTTGATGTCTTTTGTACTCATTGGTATTGACTAATTTCAGTATTTTTTTTACGATTATTTCATCAAAACCCATTGCTATCAATTCTCTTGGACCTTTTCTTTGTTCGATGTAGTGATAAAGAATTTGATCTAAAATTCCATAATCAGGTAAAGAGTCAGAATCTTTCTGATCAGGACGCAATTCAGCAGATGGGGGCTTAATGATGGAGTTATTTGGAATTATTTCAGCATTCTTATTTATAAAATGAGCCAATTCATATACTTCTGTTTTGTATAAGTCGCCAATAACAGCTAGTCCACCGCACATATCGCCATATAATGTTCCATAGCCAACGGCGGCTTCGCTTTTATTAGAAGTATTTAATAAAACATATCCAAACTTATTGGTAAAAGCCATTAATATAACGGCTCTTATTCTTGCTTGCAGGTTTTCTTCGGTAACATCAAAAGGCAATCCTTTAAAATAAGAAGACAGCGTATTCTCATAACTCTTATAAGCTTCGTCGATAGGAATGAGCTCATAAGAAACATTTAAATTTTCTGCAAGCTTTATTGCATCGTCAATAGAGTGTTGTGATGAAAAATGTGAAGGTAATAAAATTGCTTTTACGTTTTCATTGCCCAATGCCTTAGCAGCCAAAACCAGTGTAACTGCTGAGTCGATACCACCTGAAAGACCTAGAATTGCTTTTGTAAAGCCTAATTTGCCAAAATAATCTTTAATACCCAACACCAAGGCGTTGTGGATTAATTCAATTTTGTTCAGCTTTGTTATAGTTATTGAGTTGTTAGCAGGTAATTGTAAATCATTCAAATTTATTATGCTGAAATCTTCAGCAAAATAATTCATTTCTGATACAATATCACCATTGGTATTTATAGCAAGGGAACCACCATCAAATATAAGCTCGGTTTGAGCTCCAACATGGTTAACATATAAAAGAGGAATCTTATATTTTTCAACGTTTTTTATTAAAACAGCTTTTCTGCATTCAGCTTGTTGGTAATTAAAAGGTGATGCTGCAATATTGACCATGAAATCGGGATGTTGTGCAATTAAATCATCCATTGGGGAATAGGGGTAGAGCTGTTCTTCGCCGATATTCCACAAGTCTTCGCAAATTGTTAAAGCTATTTTATATCCTTTATAATGAATAATATTTGAGTTTCTATTGGGTTCAAAATAGCGGTATTCATCAAAAACATCATAGTTGGGCAATAAACTTTTATGATGCAGACTTTGTATTTTTCCTTCACTTAAAAAAGCAGCAGAATTAAATAAATTCTTACCTTTTTCGTCTGGATTAATAGAGGGAAAGCCTACAATAGCTGCTATACCCACACACTCATAGGCTATTTTATTAATACTTGCCATGCATTGTTCAATAAAATCGGTAAACTCCAGAAAATCTCTCGGAGGATATCCACAAGCAGCTAATTCAGCAAACACAATTAATTCGCAATGCTGGCTTTTTGCATTGTGAATAGCTTGTATTATTGATGAGGTGTTTTTCTCGAAATTTCCTATATGATAATTAATCTGAGCAAGTGCTATTTTCATAATTATATTGAATAATGCTAATAAGAAATGATAATTTAGAAATAAAGGAAATAGATGTTAAAATAAAATTCCAATCGTTATTTCGAAAGAGTTAGATGAAGCATCAGCATCAACAAAAGGGCTTATATTGTTTTTGTAATTTAAGATATTTGTAAATCCATTATTAAAAGTTAAAGCTCCGAATAGAGAAGTTGATCCACCTAAATTATACTCAACTCCAGCTGCTAATATCATTGATAGTCTTAAGAAATTAATTTCATCTTCAATTTTAATATCATTTTTGCTAACAGCAATGTTTGAAGCATTTGGATAAAAATCATCATCTGCTTTAGCAGATAACCTCATTCCAAGACCAAGCCCAATTTGACCAAAATAAGTTAAATAACCAAATTGACGGGTTTTCATTTTCACGCTTAGTGGAAATTCAACATAACGAACACTTATGCTTCGATGAAGTGTACCAGGAGTTGAAATCGTATCTATTTTGTTAATAAATGGATGAACTATTTTTCCACCTGTTGAAGTAACATTAAATCCTGTAGAAATAAAGTATTTTTCGGCAAACTGAAAATCTGCAATAAAACCCCATGAAAATTTTGCTGAAGTTCCATCACCGCTAAAATCTTGAGCATTTGCATTTAACCATGATATATTGGGTGATATTTTTGCTCCAAGCTGAATATTTGATTTGTTTTTCTTTTGAGCATAAATATTGTTTGTTGTAGCAATTAAAATGGTTACTATTATTAAAATTGTCAGTTTTTTCATACTTTTTGAATTTTTTAATATTGTTTTGAATTTTGGAAAACAAAATTAAGTAAATTCGCAAAAGAAAACGGTTGAAAATAAATAAATTTTCAACTATACATTATTAAATTATAAATCAAATAAAATTATTAAGAATGAGAAGAATAGCTTTGCTTTTAATAACAGTTTTTTTGTTATCTGGCAATAGTTTTGCACAATCACCCATTAGTTTAGGTGTGAAAATTGGATTTAATTCATCAAAAATGCCTACAGAGTTTTCAAGTTTCGGAGAAGTAAAAGATCAAGCTAAAACTGGTTTTTTAGCAGGTGCTTTTGTGCGTATTAAACTTCCAGTTGTTTATTTGCAGCCTGAAGTTTATTTTACTAAAAAAGGTGGAGATTTTGAAAGTGCAACCATTCCTCAGTTTCAAAATCAGACATTTACTCAACAAACAGTATTGAATACCATTGATGTTCCTGTTTTACTTGGTGTAAAATTGATTAATTTAAAAGTAGTTAATCTTAGAATAATGACAGGACCTGTTATTTCTTTTGTGACCAGTAAAGATGTTTCTTATCAGGTAAATGGAGTTAATTTAGGTAGCGCACCTAATTCTGCAACCTACAAAAGTACAATTTGGGGTATTCAAGCTGGAGCTGGAATTGATGTGATGAATTTTTCGTTGGATGTTAGATACGAATGGGGGTTGAATAATATTTCCGATAATGCAGATATAACTACCAAAACCAAATTATTAAATGTTTCATTGGGAATGAAGTTGTTTTAATTGCCAATAGCAAGCTTAACCTTTTACCAATTTCTTAAATATATGCAATTTCTTAAAAAAAATATATCATTACTTTTGTTTCTAATCTTTTGCATTGCTATAATTAGCTGCAAAAATAAAAATAATAATAAACTGGCAATTGAAATCCCAGCTAATAAAAAAGTGGAGATTAAAATTCATCGTTATGAAAAAGTATTGATGAGTGTAGATGCTAATAATCTTAAAAATGAGTTGAAGAAATATAAAGCTGAATACATGCTTTTTTTGGATGGTAATATTGATGATACATTAAATATTATTAAGTTGTATAATTTTATTTCGGATCCAACATTACATGAAATTTATGATGAATTAATAAAAATATATCCAGAAACATCTGGCTTAGAAAAAAACTTGTCTGATGCTTTTACTCATTTAAAATACTATTTCCCTGAAAAACCTACTCCAAAAGTATATAGTTATATATCTTATCTTGATTATGATAATCGTATTATTTATCTGGATACAGTAATGGCAATTGCACTCGATATGTATTTAGGAAAAGATTATAAAATGTATCCTTCTGTAAAAATTCCTCAATATGTTTCTACGCGATTAGATAGCAATTATATTACAACTGATTGCATTAAGACTATTGCTAAACAAATGATTGCTTTCGATCCAAATGAAAAAACATTGCTCGACAATATGATATATCAAGGTAAAATATTATATTTTACAGAAGCAATGTTGCCTGAAGTTTCTGAAAATATTAAAATTGGATATTCATCTAAACAATTGGATTGGAGTAAGAAAAATGAAGCTAATATTTGGGCGTTTTTTATTCAAAATAATTTGTTGTATAATGCTGATTATTATAAGATTCGGTCATTTATTACAGAAGCTCCAACTACAAAAGGTTTTAAAGATTCACCTCCACGTTTGGCTGAATGGATTGGTTGGATGATAGTTAAATCATATATGGAAAATATTAAAAATGTAAGCATCAAAGATTTGTTAAATGAAAATGATGCACAAAAAATACTAAAACTCTCTAAATATAAACCTAAGAAATCTTAATTATGCTTGTAAAAACCTTTGGAAGTGCTATTTTTGGTGTAAATGCAATTACAATAACAGTTGAAGTAAATATTGATCAAGGTATTAACTTTTCTATGGTTGGTTTGCCTGATAGTGCAGTAAAGGAAAGTCATCAACGTATTGAAGCAGCGTTGAAAAATGTAGGTTATCGCATACCTGGCAAAAAGATTGTAGTAAATATGGCTCCAGCAGATATTCGCAAAGAAGGATCTGCTTACGATTTAACAATTGCTATTGGCATTTTAGCCGCTTCTGAGCAGATTATTCCTGATGAAGTTGATAAGTACATCATTATGGGAGAACTTTCGTTAGATGGAGGCCTACAACCTATTAAAGGAGCTTTACCAATTGCTATTGAAGCCCAAAAACAAGGTTTTAAAGGAATTATACTCCCAAAACAAAATGCTCGTGAAGCAGCAATTGTTTCAAAATTAGATGTTTTAGGTGTTGAGAATATTAAGGAAGTGATTGCATTTTTTAAAGAGGGAATTGAGATAGAAAAAACAATTATTAATACGCGTGATGAATTTTATAATAGCTTAAATGACTATGAATTTGATTTTTCTGAAGTTAAAGGTCAGGAAAACATTAAACGTGCTTTGGAAATTGCTGCTGCTGGTGGTCATAATGTAATATTAATAGGACCTCCGGGTGCTGGCAAAACGATGCTTGCCAAACGTATGCCTTCCATTTTACCTCCGCTTAATTTATATGAGGCATTAGAAACCACCAAAATTCATTCTGTAGCAGGTAAAATGAGTAAAAATATGGCATTGATTTCGGTTCGTCCGTTCAGGTCGCCACATCATACCATTAGCGATGTTGCATTGGTTGGTGGTGGTGGTAATCCTCAGCCAGGCGAAATTTCATTATCTCACAATGGCGTGCTATTTTTAGATGAATTGCCAGAATTTAAACGTGCGGTTTTGGAAGTGCTTCGTCAACCGATGGAAGAAAGAATGGTTACTATTTCGAGAGCAAGAATGACTGTGGAATATCCTGCAAGCTTTATGCTAATTGCAGCTATGAATCCTTGTCCTTGCGGGTATTATAACCATCCTGATACTGATTGTGTTTGTGGACCTGGTGTTGTACAAAAATATCTAAATAAAATATCTGGACCATTGTTGGATAGAATTGATATTCATGTGGAAGTAGTGCCTGTTCCGTTTAAAGAATTATCAAACTCTCAGTTATCCGAAAAAAGTGAAATTATAAGAGAACGAGTTGTAAAAGCTCGTCAAGTTCAAGAAAAGCGTTTTGCCGAAAATAAGGGTGTTTTTTCCAATGCACAAATGTCTAGTAAAATGTTGAGAGAGCACTGCACTATTTCAGAAGCGGGTATGGCTATATTAAAGACAGCTATGGAAAGATTAGGTTTATCAGCCAGAGCTTATGATAGAATTTTGAAAGTTGCTCGTACCATTGCCGACCTTGAAGCAAGTGAAGAAATTAAAACCGAACATCTTGCCGAAGCTATACAATTCAGGAGTTTGGATAAGGATAATTGGGGGAAATAGAATAAGTATAAGGAAACTTAATTATTCTTTAGACCATATTTAAAATAGATTAGAATCAATACAATTTCTTTTAAACGTTTAGAATTTCCCCTTCAGATTTTGCTATAACTACAGCTCCGCATGTATCACCGTAAACATTTAATGAAGTACGAAACATATCAAGTATTCTGTCAACCGTCAATATTAAACCTATACCCTCTAATGGTAAACCTACTGCATTAAGAATAACGGTCATCATTACCAAACCGGCCATTGGAATTCCTGCCGATCCTATTGCTGCGAGTAATGAAGTCATTACAATTACAAACTGCTGATAAAAAGATAAATCAATTCCATAAACCTGAGCAATAAAGATAACAGCAACACACTCGTAAAGTGCAGTACCGTTCATGTTTACAGTTGCACCTAAAGGTAATGTAAAGCTAGATATTTTATTGGAAACGCCACATTTATTTTCAACAGCATCCATAGTTAAAGGCAAAGTAGCATTTGACGAAGATGTCGAAAAAGCAGTGAGCATAACCGTGCTCATATTTTTAAGATGTTTTATCGGGTCAATTTTTCCTAATTTAAGTATAAAAGACATCGTTATAAAAGTATGAAAGAAAATACCGACAAGTACACAAAGCATATATACCGACATTCTTTGGAAGATAGAAATCAATGAAGCTGAATCTCCTGCCTGTTTGGCTATTACACCTGCTACAATTCCGAATATACCCAATGGAGTGAATTTAATTACGAACATAGTGATTTTCATCATAATTTCAAACAAAGCATCAAAAAACTTTTTTAAAGGCTGACTGTGCTTATCTTCCAACTTTGTCATAAAGAAACCAAAAAGTAAGGAAAAGAAAATAATGGATAGAATATCTGCCTTTGCCATGGCATCAAAGATATTTTCTGGAATTATTCTCAATATAATATTTCCCAATGATTGATTTCCGAAAGTTTCTTTATTAACAACCTGAGACAAACCTATATCAATACCAATACCCGGTTTTATAAAATTTACCAGAAACAATCCGGTAAGAATAGCAATTAAACTGGTTAACAAGTAAAATGCTATGGTTTTTAATCCGATTCTTCCCAGACTTTCAGCATTTCCAATATTTGCAACACCCATAATCATTGAACTTACGATTAAAGGAATAATTATCATTTTAAGGGCTCTTAAAAACAATTCACCCATCCAACAAACATAAATTACGTTTTGAGGGAAAAATATACCAAATAATATTGCTAATATTAAAGAAATCAATATTTGCCAGTGTAGTTGTAATCTGAATAATTTCTTCATAAGTTAGTTTTAATAAAATGAGGTTATACATATGTGATAGCTTCATCAAAATTAAATGATTTTATTGAAAAACAATTATTTTTCAATATTTTTTTAGATTAATAAATATAAAAAGGAACTATTCTTAAGAATTTGAAATCATAAAGCCATTATGAGTGCAGAAGAAAGCAAAGAAAGAAAGTTATTTTAATGTTTAGATGTCGAATTAAATATATAGAACACATTATTTAATTACTGATTTGGAATGGTAATTCTAAAAACAACTATGGAACGATTAGGCTTATCAGCTAAAACTTATTAAAGAATTCTGAATGTTGACTTTATCATTACCAAGCTAGAATAAATTTAAGAAATCAAAACCGAGCATCTTGCTGAGGTTTTATATAAAAAGAGTCTGGAAAAGGATAATTTGGAAAATAGAAACTAATATAAAAATAAAAAACCTTGAATTGCGATTCAAGGTTTTGTTGTATATAATACTTTACTCTTTATCTTTTATTTTTTTTTCTAATTCTTCAATTCGTGCTACTAGTTTTGAAAGATTACGGAAATGTACCGAAATTTTACGGTATTCGCTCACGTTAAATGCAGGAGAGCCTAATAAAGCAGCACCTTCTTTTTTAATAGAAGAATTTATACCTGATTGTGCACCAATTTTTACATTATCAGCAATTGTAATATGTCCAACTATGCCAACTTGTCCGGCTATCATACAATTTTTACCGATTTTTGTAGAACCTGCAATTCCAGTTTGTGAAACTACAACGGTGTTTTCACCAATCACTACATTGTGTCCTATTTGTATTTGGTTGTCTAATTTTACTCCTTTTTTAATTATAGTAGAGCCTAAAGTAGCTCTATCTATACTTGTATTGGCACCAATTTCAACATTATCTTCTATAATAACATTGCCTATTTGGGCAACTTTGTTGTAAATATTATCAGTTTGTTGCGCAAATCCAAATCCATCGGCTCCCAAAACAACACCAGCATGAATAATGCAATTCATACCGATTACAGTATCAGAATATATGATAGCACCAGCAAATAGGGTAGTATTATCACCTATCACAGTGTTGTCGCCTAAATATACCTGAGGATATATTTTTACATTTTTACCCAATTTTACATTTTCTCCTACAGAAGCAAATTCACCTATATAATTATTTTCACCAACAGTGGCAGTAGGAGAGATGAATGCCATTTGAGAAATGCCAGTTTTGTTTAATTTTACCTGATTGTAAAAATCAAGAAGTTTTGCAAATGCACTGTACGCATCATCTACTCTAATTATTGTTACAGTAATAGGTTGTTCAGGAACAAAGTCTTTATTTACAATAACTGCTGAAGCTTGAGTATTATATATATGAGGAGTATATAGCTTATTAGCGAGAAAAGAAAGGCTTCCAGGTACTCCTTCTTCAATTTTCGATAATCTATCAACTGTAATTTCAGGATTTCCTTCCACAATACCGTTTAAGGTATCGGCTATTTGCTGAACCGTAAATTTCATCAATTATTGTATTTATAAATTTATTACTATTCTACTTTGCAAAAATAAGACTAATTCTAAAACATTTAACATTTTTTATATTTTAAAATAATCTTTAACAAATAAGAATTAGATTTTTGTTTTTTTGAAACGTTAAGATCGATAAATAAGTATGTTGTGATGGTAATTATTTAAAACAAATAAGAATCTTTTGGATAACAAAGTAAATATTTCTTCACAATTTTATCTAAAAAAGCAGCATTTAATTGATCTGATGCTTCTGTAATATCCTTAACAACATTGTTTTTTAGTAAAATATTTATATTTTCATGTTTTAAATCATAAGCATTGTTCACAACATCGGTAGTAAAAACAAAAAAATCTGTTTCTTCATCGCTAATATTATATTGCTTGCTTATTTTTTCTTTTAGTTCCGATATTCTTTCCTTGCTGAAAGGTTTATTTTGCAATTCTATTTTATACAAATTTCGGTTTACTAAATTTTCAGATAATTTTGATAGTATCTGATCCTCGTGCGTTTGCCATACTTTAATTGATGAAAAAATATCAAAATCATCTAATTGAGAAAAAGCATCGATAAGTGATTTGTTTTCAATAAAATCATTTTTTTGATAATTATTTTTCAGAAATATACTTAAAGCAGGTGTAGCAAATACTTCAATATTCGATTGCGATAATTGCTTAGCACGTTTAAGTATTTTTATCATCAGCTGTTCAGCCGAAAGAACCGTTTTATGAAGATATACTTGCCAATACATCAATCTGCGAGAAACTAAAAATTTTTCAATAGAATAAATGCCTTTAATGTCAACAACCAACTCGCCATTCCATACGTTTAGCATTTTAATAATACGTTCAGTGCCAATAATACCTTCGGAAACACCAGTAAAAAAGCTATCGCGGGTTAAATAATCCAGCCTATCAACATCTAATTGTCCAGATACCAATTGGTGCAGAAACTTTTTAGGATAATTATCCTTAAAAATATCCAATGCCATTGTGAGCCGTCCATTAAAAACCTCATTTAAACGATCCATAAATATTTCAGAAATATCCTCGTGACTCATATTTTCTACTATCGAATGTTCCAAAGCATGAGAAAATGGACCATGACCAATATCATGGAGTAAAATAGCAATATTAGCAGCTATTGCTTCATCTTCAGTAATAACTTGTCCTTTTTGCCTCAATACTTCAATAGCTTCCATCATTAAATGCATACTGCCTAATGCATGACTAAAACGAGTATGCAATGCACCTGGGTAAACCAAATGCGTAAGTCCAAGTTGCATAATACGTCGCAATCTTTGAAAATAAGGATGTTCGATAATGTCGAATATTAAATCGTTTGGTAATCCTATAAATCCATGAACAGGATCATTTAATATTTTTCGTTTATTTCTTATTGTATCGTTCATTTTTTAATAGTTTGCAGCAGATAAGGTAGTTTAAGTATTTATAAGTATTCTATGTAATCAATGCACCTATTTTATTTTATTATCTTATCCAAAAAATCCTTAGCAACGTCTTTATTCAACAGTATGTTCATCATTTTTAGTTTGATATAATCTTCGTGATAAAAACGATAACCTTTTGTATTTCCATCATTAGCTCCACTTCCTGAATCTTTTATCAAAAACCAATATTTGCCATCTTTATATTGATAACCAACAATATGAATACAATGGTCGTCAGTGGTTGATTTATTTTCTAAACGATATTGACGAGCATCTTCGTCAATGAATTCTGAAGGAATATCAAAACTTGGAATAACTGCAACCTGAGTTTGGCTGTTGTAACCAGGTTCAGAAACATCTCCGCAAAGTGCAATGGAATAGCCTTTTGTTATAGCTTTTACAATTAACTTCATATAATCGTTGAGTGTTAAATTGTAATAATCATTGCATTTCCACCAATTATCGGGTTCGTCTAACAATCCTTTTTGATTGTAAGCTATTTCTTTTGTTGACATAAAACTAAAATAATTTCCTGCTTTAAATTGCATAATATCGCTATAAAAACTTGCTGGAGTTATAGTTTTGTCTTCATAGGTAAAAGCGGTAGGAGGTTCACCCATGTAATAGTTTAAGATGTTTTTGATGGTTGCCACAACAGTTTCTTCATTCCATTGATTATTTTCCTTTACAGAAGCTAAATAAGTTGTCATTTCCTGAACCATTTTGGCATGATTGTGAACAGTTTTTCCTGACAATTTACCTGTATAAGCATAGGAGGGAACTGCACCATATTTTTTCATCATACGCAATACTGCATTGGATTCGGAACCTTCGCTGAAATACATATTTCCACGTTTTTCTACAAAATATATTGCTCGTTCTACATATTCCCAATACACTGTAAACATTTCAGAAAGTTTAATTTTGCGTTTAGTTGATCTTTCAACTTCCGATTCTACAAATGAAGTGCCTGCAAAGCACCAGCAAGTTCCTGTTAAACCTTGATTTAATGGATTATTATGCCAAAATTTAGTGTATTTAGAAGTATCAGTAGGATAGATGTTGCCTGTTAAATCTACCGAAAAAACTTTAGTAGGCTCTTGAATTGCTGTTTTCTCTCTGTCTTCTAATTCAATGGTTTTCAATAAGACATTTTGATAATAACCAGCTTTTTTTTCAGTATAAAAGGCTTTGTCTTTTTTCTCTGTCTTCTGAGCAAATACAGCTATTGAAGATGCTGTAAAAATCAATGTAAGAAAGAGCAGGTGCTTTTTTGAATTCATAATATTATTTGATTAACGTGTGAATATGTCTAAAAAACAAAATTAGTATATTTTAATGAAAAAGAAGCTAATTATAGGATTTAGAACTAAGCAATAGTATCATTTTTTATTATTAAGAAATCCTAAAAATCTATTATTCTTTTTTTTAATCATTCAAAATCAATGTACAGTAGGTACTTTTTACGGATTTGTTTGAATTTTTTCAAATCAGCTTGCCAGCTTTGCCTTATTTCTTCTTCTGTTTTTCCTGCAATAATTTGCTTTCTGAGTTCATCATTACCTGCTAATTTATCGAAAAATGGTGTAAAAAACTCGCCTTTGGGAGAAAGTCGTTTATATAAATCAATCAACCAAAATAAATTAATTTTTTTTTCAATCTTTAGAATATTAGTTGAATACTCACTTAATTCATATCCAAAACATTTTATATTTTTATAAGGAGGTTCAGCACTCATTCCTTTAATTGTTTTTGGTGTGTAAGAAAAATTTGTACTATCTAAATTTGGATGACCTAATAATTGGAAAGGCTTCATTGTTCCTCTTCCAACGCTTACAGTAGTTCCTTCAAATAAACAAAGGCTTGGATAGAGATAAATTGCACTCATAGTTATTAAGTTTGGTGAGGGTTTTATAGGTAATGCATAGTAATAATTGTGATTGTAATTCTTTACTTTTATAATTTGTAATTTGCATTGTATGCCTTTTTTGAGCCATTTTTCGCCGTTAATCATACTTGCATATTCAGCTATGGTCATACCGTGAACGATAGGGATTGGATGCAAACCAACAAAAGAAGCAAACTTCTTCTCTAAAACTGGTCCATCCATATAATAGCCGTTGGGATTGGGACGATCCAATATGAGTAATGTAATATTGCTTTCGGCACAAGCTTCCATCACATAATGTAGAGTAGAAATATATGTATAAAATCTTGCTCCCACATCTTGAATGTCGAAAACAATTAAATCTATTCCCTGTAAATCTGAAAGCTTGGGTTTTTTATTATCACCATACAAAGAAATAAGTGGTAATTTTGTTTTGCTGTCAACTAAATTCTGAACAGATTCGCCAGCTTCCTGCTCGCCTCTGAATCCGTGTTCGGGGCTGAAAACCTTTTTTATTTGCAATCCTAAACTTAATAAACTATCAACTAAATGTGTGTTTCCAATCATTGAAGTAGGATTGGCAACAATAGCAATTTGCTTGTTTTTGAGTAAAGGTAAATATTTTTCGGTTTGTTCAGATGCCGTTTGAATAGTTGAATTTTGCATAGATTTATATGCTATCTTAAATTCCTGTGATTTGCAACTTAAGAAGGAAAATAGAATGAATGCAATAATAGTGTTTCTGTTTACAATCGTCATTATAATTGAATTTAGTTAGCTTTCTAAAGACAAATTTTCTTAGCATTTGGTTGCCTTTATTGTATTATTATCAAAATAGTTTATATGTTTTTCTTTAGCTATATAGTTTTTGTATAAAGAAAATTTATGTAGATTTGTAAAATTAAATAAATATTCCATTGAACTTAGAATTATTCATCGCCAAACGATTTTTAAGCAAAAATAAGAAAAATATTTCGCAACCCATCATTCGGGTTGCTATAACTGGTATTGCATTGGGCCTAGCGGTAATGATATTATCGGTGGCAGTGGTTACGGGCTTTCAGCAAAAAATTACTGAAAAGGTAATTGGTTTTGGAGGACACATACAAATTGGCAATTTTGATTTAAACAATTCTTACGAATCTCTTCCAATAGAAAAAAACAAACAAATGCTGAGCGATTTGCAACATATCGATGGTGTTGCTCATGTGCAGGTGTATGCTAATAAAGCAGGCATGATTAAAACAGATGAGCAGATTCAGGGTTTTATACTGAAAGGTGTAGGCAGCGATTTCGACTGGAGTTTTATGAAAAAGAACATGGTTGAGGGAAGTGTTTTTAGTGTGAACGATAGCGTAAAAAGCAACGATGTAATTGTTTCTAAGTTTTTGGCAAATAAACTAAAACTGAAGTTGAACGATAAACTGAAAACGTATTTTATAGATGCCGAAGGTTTAAGGGGCAGACCTTTTGTAATTAAAGGTATTTACGAAACCGGACTGGAGGAATTTGATAAGAAATTTGTTTTTGCCGACATTGCCCACATACAAAAACTGAATATATGGGATGATAATACGGTAGATGGTTATGAAGTGCTGATTAAAGATTTTGACCAACTCGACATTGTTGGAAACGAAGTTTATAAAACTATTGGCTATAACCTGAATGCAAAAACCATTAAGGAGCTTCATCCAGAAATATTCGACTGGCTGGGACTTACCAATATGAATGTAATAGTAATTATCGTTATTATTTCTTTGATATCTTCGGTTACTATGATTTCGACTTTGCTGATACTAATACTCGAAAAAACCAACCTTATTGGTACCATGAAAGCCATGGGAGCCAACAACCTTAGTGTGCGAAAAATATTTATTTACAATGCTCTTTACATATGCATGCTTGGCATGTTGTGGGGTAATTTTATTGCTTTGACACTCGGTTTTCTACAGGATAAATTTGGAATACTTAAGCTCGATCAGGCTTCATATTATGTAAAAACAGTTCCTATTAACCTTAATGTTTTTCATATTCTTCTTATTAATGTAGGCACCATTGCTGTTTGTACGCTAGCACTGATGATTCCGTCCTATATCGTTTCTAAAATTACGGTGGTAAAGGCGATTAGATTTGGGTAATGATTATTGGATTATTGGATTTTAAAACTTCACACCCAAATCCAACTCAATAAATCTACCAGGCGACAATCCTCCTTTTTTATCAATATATTCATTGTCCAAAATATTTTGAATTTCAATAGAGCAAACAATCTGTTTAAAGAATTGTCGTGAGAAACGTATATCTATAGTTGTATAAGGATCAATTATTGCAATATTTTGTTCATCTGCCCATTGCTGACTAATATAGTTGCAAATCAATGAAGCGTTTATCCATTTTGTTTTTAAATATCCTCCTATAAAAACCTGATGTGGCGGAATTTCGGCAATGTATTTTCCTTTTAAATTAACTCCTGTTTCGTTTACTGCATTAAATTCAACTATTTCTGAATGATTAAACGTATAATTGGCTTTTAAAAGTAGGTTTTTGGTAAATTGAAATACAGCAGAAGTTTCAAATCCATAAATATTTACTTTGCCGATATTTTCACGTTTCAATACAATTTTATCTAAATCAATTATTTCGCCGGTAGCTACAAAATATTGAAAATCTTTTCCAAAAGAATAATAAACACTACTTTCTAACAAAAGCTTGCTGGTAGGTTTATAATTGCTTCCAATTTCATAACTTGTAACATATTCAGGTTTTAGATTTGGATTTGCCAATTTAAATCCTTTGGTAATTTTTTTGGAACTACACATATCATCCAACGTTCCGGGCATAAAACCTTGAGAAAAGCTAGCGTAAACATCAAGTTTAGGATGGACAAAATATTTTAGTGATAGCTTTGGGCTAATGTTAAACCAATTATTTGTAGCGTAATTTTCGGTATATGAAGTAGCAAAACCAGTATTATAAGTAGGATTTTCGATTGAAAAACTTCCGTTGAAAAACTTTGCATAATCGTATCTTATTGCAGCAACCAGCAAATACTTTTTTGTAATTTGCAATTCATTTTGAGCAAAGATTGCAGCAAAACCAATTTTCCCTTGTCTAATAGCATGATCTGTTGAAGTGCGGTAAATATCTTCGGCTTTCATGTCGCCTTGTTTCAAATCAATACCTAATGTTAGTTTGTAATTTTTAGTAATGTTTTTAGAGGCATTCATCCATAAACCATAATCGTTTGAAGATTGATCAGTATCATATAATTTGTAAATGTCTCCCGTTTCGTTTAATCTTTCGGTATGTTGCCAAAAATAATCGTAATGATAAAATGTTTTTGCCTGAAATTGAATATTTCCTTTTAAAATAGTTGTAAAATCTGCCATTCCAACGTTAGAATAGTCGGTAAGCAAACTTCCGTCTGTTTCGAAAATTTTTATTCCATCGTTTCTTTTGTCGTGATAAAAATTATAATTAACTGATAATCGAGTATTTTCATTGAATTGATATCCAATTTTGACATCCGTTGATACTTCGTTCATTCGCAATTTGCAATCGGTGCTATCTCTTAGTGCTTCCGGAACATTAATGTATCCATCGCCTTTTCTATAAAAACCATTGGCGTACCAAAACCAACCTTTTTTATCTTTTATCTTATTGCCTGAAAGATTTATTCTTCCTCCGATTGTATTGTAAGATGCACCTAAAATACTTATAGTTCCTGCAAATTTTTCTTCAGGAATTTTTGTAACGATATTAATAATTCCACTCATGGCATTGTTGCCATACAAAGCAGAATTAGATCCTTTTATAACTTCAACTTTTTCAACCGTTTCGGGAGCTATAATATACCAATTAATACCACCTCCCGATGTTTTGTTTAGAGGAATTCCATTGTAAAGAACCAATACCCGATTGGTACCATCCATGCCCCGCATGGTAACACTCGAATTCTTCGAAAAAATGCCCCAACTACGATTTACATATACATTAGATACAGACTGTAGAATATTATCAAAATTAGTTGATGGAAAGTTCTGTATATCATTGTTGTTGACTACATCAATGCTTGCAGCTATGTTTTCGATATTTGAATTGTTACGCGATGATGATATAACAACGTTCTTTAAAAAGACAGTTTTTAAACTATCTTGTGCAAATGTTATTTTGGGAAATAAGCATAAAGCAATAATTAATATTTTAATTAAATTTTTTAAATACATGGGTTTAGTTTTTAAATTTCTTAAAGTGGCTTCGCAAATAATTAACTGCTTACATAATTTTAAATTAATTATTTTTCAATTACTATTGTTGCACTTTAACTGCAAACTGTACCGTTCCATTTTCTTGCCCATTTACTGAAATAATCTTAAGCAATCCAAGTTTTTTTGCTTGTGTTTGCAAGCCCCAAATCTGATTAGCAGTTAATGCTTTGGCTTTTCTTCCTCCAGTTCCTTCAGCGAATTTATTTGCAATGATAATGCTATCGTTTTGGGCATTGTCAAAACTTTGCAAAGGTATATTTATAACATTGCGACTAAAAAATGTGGTGTTTTTTGTTGTCCAATATTCAGGTGCATTTGTTCCAATAAAAAATCCACTAATATTGGCACCAGCAGAAGCAATTGTATTATATTCTGAATTATAGGTAGTGTAATAATACAATAAATCTATTAATGCTTGATTTTGCGAAGCATCCACTAATGAATAAACAAGCCCATTGCTCAGCGATGAAAAAGAACCTATTATTGAATTATTTTGTCCTCCAAGTGTGATGTTAAAACTAAGAATAGGTTTGTAAGCACTTCCATTTCGGCGAAGAATTATATTTATACTATTGCTTAATCCTATCTTATTTCGAATAATGATTGTTATTTTTTGAATGCTATCAGCATTTTTATATATTTCAAAGTCTTTATCAATTGTAGAAGCATTAAAACCATAATCCAACAAAGTTGTTGTTTCATTAGATTTTACAATTAAATTACAAATGTTTTCGCCATTATTTGCTGAAGCCCTGACTCCAATAGTAATTTGCGATCCTTCAGCAATAGCAGTATCTGAAGATATAAATATTCCGCCTATTTTTAACTCAATAGTTGGAGAAACTGTATTTGTGCTTTCATCTTTTGAGCAACTGGAAAAGCAAGCAATACAAACAATTAAAATTGTAAATTGAATACTGTGTTTTTTTATGAATTGATTAAAGTTGTTCATAGAATATGTATCGAAGAGAGTTTGTTTGCAACTCGGTAAGTAAAATAATTATAAAAAACTATTCCCAACTGTGTGATTATTTTTTCTTATTAAATACTTTTACCAATGCACTACCTCCCAAACCACCGATAAATCCAAAAATAAAATGAGTTGCTAAAGGATATAAAAAGCCTCCTAAAAGAGATTCGTACATAAATCCTGTTGATAACGAAATAATCAATCTTGATACGGGAATTAATGCATAAGCAAAGCCGGCAGCTAAGGCTAATAACCAAATGTTTTTATTTATTTTAGGAAAGGCATTGTAAAATAAATCAATAGCGATGCCTGGTAATATAAAAACTACTGACATATAAGGGTCTTTAAAGCCAAGCATAGGAATCACTAACATAGATGCAACACCTAACGAAGAAAAAGAACATGCAAAGCGAAATGAAGAAATATTTCTTCCAATAAGCAAAAGCAACATAAATTCTATTCCATGACGACCCGGTAAATGCAAAGGAATTCGCAATTTTGAGTGTAAAACAATTGCCGTTGCACCCAATAAGAATAATAACATAAATTCTGCTATTGTTAATGCTAATGTTCGTTTTTGTATTGCTACTGTTTTCATATAATTATCTTATTGTGTAAGTAATTTAATATCAATTTTAGTTAATGCTTTCCAGTTGTATGCTGTTGTATTTGATTTTTCTACAATAATTACCGCTTTATTGTTTCTTAAAATAGGTCGCAACCAATCTTCGATAAATATGGTATCAGAATCTGCAACAAAATTATAACTTTCTTTTATAAGTACCTCGTTTATTGTAGAAATATTTTTCAATTCGTTTACGGTAAATATTCCTTGTATTTCTCGCATCTCTTTGCCTGCAATCCATAAGTACCTGCCATCGTTGCCATCGAAATGCAAACCAATGGCTGCCAGTGAACCAATTACACCAATTTTGTCGCCCGTAAGTCCTTCGAGATAAATAATATTAGCTTCGGCTAATTGATGCGCTTCTGTTTTGGTAAGCACTTCTTTTTTTGCCCTGTACCCCCAATTGATAATATCTTGATGAATATCTTCATAGCGGGCAATACATAATCCTGCATCAGAACCATCTGCAGCTTCATCTAAGAGGAATTTTCTGCAAATAGTTTTTAATGAATCAATGTCAAATATTTCGGCTTCGATACATGCTGAACTATTATGAGAGGTGTAAGGGATGTTTGGGTGAACATACAATTGATGACGCGTAATGCCTGCAATTTTACCAATATTCAATGCTTCAATTAATTTACCCAATTGTCTTGCTTGAAAACCCGTACCTCTGCTTTCCAAATTATCAGTATCATCAATTGCTATTAATACCTTCATTAATATATTTTATTTTTTTGCAAATATACGCAATGTGAATAAAATTACAATTCCTTTGCTTTTATTCAGAAAAACTTTTTATTTTTGCAACGAAATGAATTAATATGCAATACGTTTTATCACATGAAGACAAATAAGATTGTTTTAAGTATCGGTTTAGCTTTATTACTAAGCACAATTATGCTGTATTCTTGTAAAAAAGATAACAATGAGTCGCTGCCGGTACTAAGTTTAAAAACAGATGCTGGTTACACAATCAACAATAGTTTTTTATCAAATCATATCATAAAATTCGGAATTATTGCAACAGGCAAAGATGCTAATATTACCAACTTAGTAATAAAATGTATAGGGAAAAACTTCACAAAAACTATTGTTGACGAAGGTTCTAATACTGGATTATTGGAAATTGACAAAACTTTTACCAATGTTTGGGGCGATTCGCTACAATGGACAATTACCGTAATGGATCACAATCGCAATTATACTACTTTAAACGTTTTTACTTATGACACAACCAAAACATTTGCACCCATTCATTCTTATACCAATATTGAAATGGGAATGCAAAACAATACTACACTTCCTCAGTTGCTAAACGCTGTAAACGGAACACTTTATACCATGGCACAAGGACATCAATCGCCTCAGTTAATAGATGTTTTGTGTTATTACTACGTTACAAGTGGAACACCATCCTATACATTTTCATCAGCAGGAGATTCAGATGCACCCACTTATTACTCGATTATTAGTTCTTTTAATCCCCAAAATTATACCGATTGGGATTATTCAACTCAGCTTACAACCTTAGCTTTTGATAATTGCAATAGCGATAGTTTATTGGTTGCTTCATTTCATTCAGGAGCCACTTTTAGCAGTAGGAAATATAAATTTGCAGATGCAGGAAAAGTTGTTCCTTTTAAAACAGCAGCTGGCAAAATTGGCTTAATAAAAGTGTTGTCGGTAAGTGGCAACGAAGCAGGAAAAATAGTTTTCGATTTAAAAATTCAACAATAATATTTAATAATCAATCAAATTTAATTAATAATTTAATCTTTATCAACATGAAAAAAACCTTACTTTTTATTGCAATGTTTATCATAACATTGTCTGTTAATGCACAAGATACCATTAGTGGTTTCTCGTTTCCTGCGAATGATACAATATCAAGATTTCCAAATTTTGGTCTAACAACCAATAGAAACTACGATATTCGTAAAGAGGACTCTACTACTTCAGTAGTTGATTCTATTTCATTTACAAATGGTGTAACTACAGGAGATTATGCTGCAACAACTACAAAATGGGATAATGGTGCCAATAGGAAATTTTGGAGTTTGAAGTTTAAAGCTCCTAATTACACTAACTTTAAAGTTTCTTCAAAACAAAGAAGTGGTGGAGCTAACTCTGGTCCAAAATTCTTTAAATTGCAATGGCGTTTAAGTGCAGGTACTTATGCAGATGTTGCTAATGGAGCAATTATTTGTGCCAATGACTGGACAACTGGCGTTTTAAATCAAATCCCAGTTCCTATTACAGGACAAGGTACGGGTTCCATTTATTTAAGATGGATAATGACTAGTAATGAAGATTTAGTTGGAGGATCAGTTACTGCAAGTGGTGTTTCCAAAATAGATGATATTATTATCACTGCAACCAATACCGTTGGAATAGAAGAAACTATTTATACAAATACTGTAAATATCTATCCTAATCCTTCAAATGGACTTATTACAATTGAAGCTGCTGATGCTGTTAATGAAATAATGGTTTATAATACATTAGGAAGTTTGGTATTTCATAGTAAACCCTCAACCCTAATAAATAGTATTGATTTGAGCGGTTTTGGAAAAGGTATTTATTTTATGAATGTAAGATACGACGATAACTCATACTACACTGGTAAAGTTGTTGTTCGCTAAATAAATATATATTGTTTTGTTTTTTATTCACTTCATCCTTCTCTTATTTTTAGGAGAAGGGTGAATGAATAAAAATATCTTGTAAAAGTAAAATTTATGTATCCCAAAATTTTTCGTTTATTCCTTTTAAGTATTTTAATTCCCTTTTCTGTTGTAAATGCACAAAAAATTTCGGGAAAAATTATTGATGAAGAAACTCATCAGGCTCTAAGTGGTGCAAATGTGCAAATTCTTGAGTCGGGGATAGGTAGTGTTACTGATTCTAAAGGAAAGTATGAGCTGTTAAACCTTAAAGCAGGAGAATTTACTATTATGTTTAGTTATGTGGGTTATACAACTATCAAAAAGAAAATAATAGTAGAAAATAACAAAACTAACATTCTTGATATTAACATGCAAATGCAAATGATAGAATCAAATCCTATAGTAATTTCAGCTACCCGTACCAAACAACTTGCCAATAGTATTCCTGCACGAGTACAAAGTATTAATAAAGCTCAAATAGCATTCATTGCATCACCATCCTTAGACGCTACTTTAAGCTATATACCTGGTGTAAACGTAAACAGAACATTGGGCATTTTTGCCAATAAATCTATTGTTAGCATGAGAGGTTTAAGTGGAAAAGATCAATCACGAACCCTGGTTATGATTGATGGTATTCCTATTAATAAAACTGATGGTGGTAGCGTTAATTGGAATTTATTTAATAAAGATTATGTAGAAAATATTGAGGTTACCAAAGGTCCTGTTTCTTCATTGTATGGAAGCAATGCCATGGGTGGAGCCATTAATATAATTACACGTAAACCTATAAAAAAATTTGAAGGTAACACTGAGTTATCTTATGGAACTTATAATACAAAATCAATTAGTTTTAATGCTGGTGGAAGTTTTTTTGCAAATGCCGAAAAAGGTTTTTATTGGATGTTGTCGAGCTTCAGAACTAAAAGTGATGGATATATTGCCCAAACCGATATTAATATTACGCCTTATATTGTAAAATCCTATTTAAACGAAGGGGGGGCAAATCTAAAATTAGGTTACGCAATCAACAATAAACATCAAATAGAAACCAATCTTACCTATTATAATGACGAAAGAGGGGGTGGCGAAACCGTTTATGAAGATAAAGGAAATTATACACAACATAAAACGTATCATTCAAGAACCAGCTATAAATATACTTCCGAAAAGACCAATATAACCGCTAATCTTTTTATCTTACGCGAAAATTATAAAGCTGTAAACGAATATATAAAAGATGCTACTTATACGCTTTATGATGTTGATTCGAAACGAACAGATGCAGGTTTGAGCTTTTGCATATCACATAAGATTAATTTAAAAAATACTATTACTTCCGGTTTTGATTTAAAGCAAGGAAATGTGGATGCAGCTGATGTTTATTATTCTTCTACCGATAAAATAAACAATAAAGGGAAAATGAATTTTGCTGCATTGTATTTGCAAGATGAATACGAAGTAATAAAAGATAAGCTAAAAGTTGTAGCAGGTTTACGTTTTGATTATGCTAATTATTTTGATGGTGCATTTACTATTGAAACACCTTCCTCTGCAAATAACTACATGAATATCTACCAAATTCAGGATATCCCTAATGAAAATTATAATGCATTGAGCCCTAAAGTTTCTTTGCTTTATACTTTAAATTCACATATAAAGTCTTATTTATCATATTCAGTAGGATTTCGTCCTCCTACTTTGGATGATATGTGCCGTTCCGGAAAAATTAAAGGTGGTTTTAAAGTAGTGAATCCTTATTTGAAACCAGAAACCTTAAGTAATTACGAGTTAGGGTTTACGTATCAGACAGATAAATTACAAATAACGCCTTCAGTATATTATTCTATCGGTAATGATTTTATGTATTATGTTACTACGGGTGATTCAGTTAATCAAGGTTTCAAAGTTAGTCCTGTTTTTCAAAGCAGAAATATCAGTAAGGTTGAAATTTATGGTTTTGAATTGGGTATCAATTACCTTATTTGTAATAATATTTCATTGTTTGCAAATTATGCTTATAGTCATTCACAAATAAAAGAGTATAAGCTTTTAAATCCACTTACTAGTGTTGATATTAATAATAAATTCTTAACCGATGTTCCTAATCATACAGCTTCAATTGGTTGTTTATGGAAAAATAAGATTGTAAATACATCTATCAACGCAAAATATGTAGGTAAAAAATGGGTTAATGATGCAAATATTCCTGATGATAAATACGGTTTGGATGCTCAATATCCCGATTATATTATCATTGATTTGAATTTCAGAAAACAACTTTTATCATTCTTAGAAACCAGACTCTCAGTTGAAAATGTGTTTGATAAAATGATTTATGATAGTAAAAATTTGAGAGGCTGTGGACGATTTATCACTTTTGGAGTTAACTTTAAATATTAATACAAACAACCCATGAAAAAAAATCTAATTATCTTATGTTTATTGATGCTTAGCACAACAATAAATTATGCACAAAGTGCTTTAAACGTAAACAATAGAAATATTGATACAATAGATGCTACCAATAATTTCTACGACAATGTTGAATCTTATATATTACCTGCTGCAAAAGGTATTGAGATTGCAGGTGAAGTCGAAAATCCAGGCTATATAGATTTTTCTAAATTGCAGAAACATTCTGTTATTGTTAAAGAAACTTTACTGAATGGCGATAAAGATAAGTTTGTGGGTGCTTATCGTTATGATGGTTACTCGCTTTTCGATATTTTAAACACATTCAAGCTAAAGAAAAAGAATGCTGATGTTTTTCATCCTATTATTGATGTTTATTTAGAGATTGAAAATTCAAAAGGTGAAAAAGTTGTAGTAAGTTGGGGCGAAATTTATTATCCGAATTATCACCATGATATGATAATTGCAACAGAAGTTGCTCGCATAGTTCCTTCAAAAACGAAAGATTTATGGCAACTGCCTACCGAAAGCAAATTGGTAATTACGCACGATTTAATTACCGAACGAAATATATCTTCTCCTGTAAAAATTACAGTGAAATCATATCCTTTGGATATAAAAGTAGTGAAGGATTTAAAACCCAATTATTCATCTGAACTCACACTTTATAAAAAAAATAAAGAAGTTGGCAAAATAATGGAGAATCCTAAGGAATTGCAAAACGAAACTTTACATACTATTTTTTATGGTAGGGGTAAGGGGATTCATAGTACGCAGCCTTTTACTGGGGTTCAGCTAAAATTGCTGATAGCAAAATATGCAAAGCAAAATCAGGAAAACTTGCGCAAAGCTTTGGTGGTAGTGGCGGCAGTAGATGGTTATCGCAGTGTTTATACGTTTAGCGAACTAATGAACCGTAACGATCAACAGGAGGTTCTATTACTATGCAACGAAGAAACTAAAGAAAATGGTAAATTTAAAGTATTTCCTGCTTGTGACTTCTTTTCAGATAGAGCCGTAAAAGGAATTAATTCTATTTATATAATTGCTGAATAAGTTATTGTTTCTTGAATTAAAGATAAAAAGATATTGATTATCAAACAGCTAAAGTTATCATTCATTAATATATATTGTTTGATTTTAACTAATGCGATTCTTTAATAACTAAAATTGAGTTATGAAAGAATCGCATTATCATTTTATGTACTGACTATTTCCTTTTCTCAATCTTAGATGGAGATTACAAATTATCAAAAATAAATTCATTATTTATAAACCTAACAAAATTAGGATGTTAATATGAATATTCAAGAACTTTCAGAATTTCTTAATACATTTAGAGTATTTATACATAAATTCTCAATATTGCCAATAAAGGAAAAATTATGGATTTACTTTAATATTATTTTTTGCCTCGAAACTTCTTTTTTATCATTGCTCAACTGCAATATGTAAATACCTGATTGTATATTTTTCAAATCAATAAATTCATTGGTTTTTCCTTGTAGATTATACCAATTTTCAGAATAAATTAATTTCCCTTCTATTGAGTATATTTCACAATGAATATTTTGATTCTCATTAATATTCATTAAAATATTTAAAAACTTATCAGCAGGATTGGGATATATAAATACGTTTCCGATACCTACAATTTCATTTATTCCTACACCTGAAGATGTATAGCTAATATCCCAGCCATCAAACTCATTTTGATAATCGGTAATCCATTCAACAACTATCTCTTCAGCATTTACAGTATAATTAGGAGGAATTGTGTTCCCAGAGAAAGTTGCAACTATAGTATCAGGGAATGTTTTTCTTATTCTTAAAATATCATTATTCGTTTCTGTTGAAAAATTATTGAAATGCAAAGTAATACTCCCTGTTGGAGTATTGGGCGAAATAAGCCATTTGCAATAAGTATTAGAATTATATTTTTTGTTGCCACTGCCATCAGTAAAATTCCCGGAAGTAGCAATTAATGTTTTATAACCAGTGCAATAATTAGGTGTAGCAGCATTGTAATTGATAAAAAAACCTGGTTTTATAGAATCAATATCAGATGTAAAACTTACAAAAGCTTGTTTAGTGTTTAGTGTGAGTGATAAAGGAATACTATCGCCTGAATATGAACCTATTAAAGGTGTGGAAGTGTTATTGCCTTTGTAAATCTTCACAATGCCATGATTGGATTTTGTATTTAAATAACTGAAATTAAAACTTATCGATGACACAGAATCAGCAATGGGATTTATAAGCCACGAACAATTACTGTTTACCTGATAATTGTCAATTGGTCCACTACCATCTTCTATACTTCCCTCCACTGAAGTTAATGTTTTTTGCCCACTACAAAAAGTTGGATAAGAATATAGAGCTGTATCAGGATAAATGTTAACAATCAATTCCTGAGCAAGATTAAAATTACTCCCACCAGGTGATAATGCATTCAAATAAAAATAACCATCAGAATTTCCACCCCAACCAAAGTTAAAATGGAAATAAGTTGTATCTTGATAACCATCACATACAAAAGCATGTCCATTAATATTTGGTACCGACCAGCCTGCATAATAGAGTGGCATTTTTTTATTTAATTGGTTTACTATTAAACTATCCCATCTCAAATTAGTACTGTCGCGAAAAACATACCGAACTGAAGGAGAATATTTGAAATAAGTTTTTAACACATAAGCTGCCGAATGATTATACATTCCAGAACTATTAGCACTGTATTGCATATCAACACCTATTCCGCTTTGCGAAATCAAGTCACTAATAGCAACATTGGGTTTTGTAGGTTCGTCGCACATTTCATCCCATCTGTAATTTGTATTTTCATAATCAGCCGAAAGATTTCCATAAACACTATGTGTATATGAATAAGAACCTTTTCCGTGATCAGGAAAACGATAGTAATACATTAATTGCCCAAGACAAGTTGCTACACAACCAGTTACACAATGTCCTCCAGGTCCATTAGGGTCAGCCGGACATTTGATATTAAAATTTTCATCCTGATTCCATTTTGATTTTACAAAAGGACTTATAGAAATAGAAGAAGTTTTCGAAGGTGTGTTGTTAATTAAGTTTATCCATTTATTTTTGATTTCTTCATTTGCCAACAAATTATTTCTTCTGGAAAATAAAATACTGTTTTTATATTCGTCCATCCACATTTTAAATGCAGGAGCAATGTTTGTTGGATTATAAATACTTTCAAAAGAATAAGCCAAAATAGGGGTGGTGTTGTCTTCAGCTGAAATAAGTATATACCCAAAATCAGCAATATTGAAAATATAAAAAACTGCAATATTATTATCGTTGATAGTATAAGTATTTTTAATAAAAATATCTTTTGTATTTATTTGAGGTTTTTCTTCTTTTATTTTTTGTAAGTAAAAATTTAAAGCAAGTTTTTTTGCAGTTTCTAAAGGCACAATAGCCGCATATAACATATTGATTGATAACAAAAGAAACAATAATAAAGTAATTTTTTTCATTTTCAAATAATTTTAATTTCTAAATAATAATATTAATTCTATTTATTACGACAACTTATTGAGAATTATTCCGAAATTTCATCGCTTGTAATGTCGTTTTGTATATTACGGTCTTCAATTTTCAGTATGGTATTTTTCAATAATCCGATATTTTGCATATTTTGAACATTAAAAACTTCATTAAGTATATTATAACTAATATTTATCGAAGTTTTGCGGACAACTATCGCTGCTTTTTCGAGTTTATTGATAGCATCATATAATAAATTTGCGTTTCCAGCCATTGAGGCCAATGCTGCCAGCAATACGGAAGTTTCTTTTAGTTTTCCGAAAAATCGGGTCCAATTGGTGCGTTCACTGTTTAAATCACGAATAGCTTTTTCAAGATGATTGTTTAGTGCTTTTTTGCTTGAATCAGTAATCGAAGCATCTTCTGAAATTAATTCAATAGCTTCTTTAATTAATTCTGATATTTCTGTTTTGTTTGATTTTGTTGGGTCGTAAAAATCGCCTAGCTCTAGTTTGTCGTAAATGTAATCCTTTTGAATAGCATCATTTACTAAAGACATGGTAGCGGAATACACTTCGTGAAAGACATCCTGTATCCGATATAATTGTTTTTTTCGATTATTGAAAAACGGAAGCATTTTCAATATAAATGATTTACGTTCAATATTTTTCAATTCCTGAAGCTCTTTTATTAAGTCATCCATCAATTCCTGATAATCTTCACGCTTATAAGTTTCAAAATAAGTAAATCGCTCTATTGAATTAAGAAATTTATCACTACTACCTTTAAGTTGAAGTTGTTTATCTTCAGGGTAATTAGCTGAAGATAGTTCGCCAAGAAATCCTAAATAATAATTAAATATTACTTCAATATCTTGGGCATCTGTATATAAATATTCATTAAAAGTCATGCTCTGTAAAAATTATTAAATTTCCAGCAAATATATCAAATTTAATACCAATTTACATAAAAACTTTTATGTGAAGGTTAAAGAATTAGGTTGTATATTTGTTGAAAATTAAAAATAATTACAAATGTTTACTAAAATTAAGAATGCTTTATTTGGCGAAAATAAACAACAAAAATTTAATAAAATATGTACTGTAAACCAAATAAGCCTTGAATATAACTTGAATAAAAACGAGTTACAGATATTATCTGATATTTTTGAAGGAAGAGAATATTCAGATTATTTTCCTTTTTACAAAAAAGTTACTATAATTGACATAGGTGCTCATTATGGATATTTTTCAATTTTTGCTAATAAAAATACTAATAATCAATCTACTATATTTTCTATTGAGCCAAGTAATATGAATTTTGAAAAAATGACTTCTAATATTAACAAAAATAAGATTGAGAATATCGTTGGCTTAAATTGTGCAGTGGGAACAAAAAATGAGAATGCTAAACTTTATATTGGAAATACTTCAAACAATTCTCTAATTCGTGATTACTCATTACTAAAAAAAGAAAAATCTATTGAGGAAATTGAAATTAAAACCTTAGATACAATAATATCAGAAAATAAAATTGAAAAAATTGATTTCCTGAAAATGGACTGTGAAGGTTCTGAATATCTTATTTTAGAAAATATTAGTGCACAAACTTTTGACAAAATATCAACAATATCAATGGAATTTCATGATTTAAAAAACGAAAAATACACTGCTGAAACTTTACTTAATATTCTTATCAACAACAATTTTAAAATTCTTAAGTATCAATATAATAAAACTTCGATGGGATTGAATTATGGGAAAATAATTGCAAGCAAAATATTCAATTATTAGTTTTTTAAAAAAAATACATTTAATGAAAATTTCAATATTTTGGTTTAGAAGAGATTTAAGAATTGAAGACAATACTGCTTTTCATCATGCTTTAGCATCAGAGTTCGCTGTATTGCCAATTTTTATTTTTGATCAAAATATATTGGATGAACTCTCAAAAGACGATTCAAGGGTGAGTTTTATCCACTCTACGCTACAATCTATTAATAAGAAGCTTTTTGATAAAGGTAGTTCACTTCTCTGTTTGAAAGGGAATCCTGAAGAAATTTGGGATGAGCTTATAAAGAAATATGAAATTGCCAAAGTATTTGTAAATAAAGATTATGAGCCTTATGCTTTGGAAAGGGATAAAAAAATCACATCGCTTTTAAACAAATATGGAATCGATATCATCACCTTCAAAGATCAGGTAGTTTTTGAAGAAAACGAAATAGTAAAAGATGACGGAAAACCATATACAATTTTTACTCCTTATAAAAAGAAATGGTTAGAACATTTTTACCAAAAACCATTTGATAATAATGATAATACTAAATTTCACAATCTTTATCCGGTAAATTTTAGCTTTCCTTCTCTTTCTGAAATAGGGTTTTCTAAATCTGAGATTAATATCAGAGATTTTGACTTATCACATTTAGATGATTATGCCGAAAAACGAAATATTCCATCCGAAAACACGACTTATCTCGGGCCTCACCTTAGATTTGGAACAATAAGTATTCGCAAAATAATCTCACAAATTAACTCTTCTCAAGAAGTATTTTTAAGTGAACTGATATGGAGAGAGTTTTTTATGCAAATTCTATTTCATTTTCCAAATGTAGTCGATCAAAATTTCAAATCTCAGTACAATAATATTCAATGGAAAAATAATGAAAAAGATTTTGAAAAATGGTGTCAGGGAAAAACAGGATATCCTTTAGTGGATGCCGGAATGCACCAACTAAACAATACTGGTTTTATGCATAATAGAGTTCGTATGCTTGTTGCAAGTTTCTTATGTAAACATTTACTTATTGATTGGAGATGGGGTGAAGCTTATTTCGCAGTAAAGTTATTGGATTACGAATTGTCTTCAAACAACGGAAATTGGCAATGGGCTGCAGGAACAGGATGTGATGCAGCTCCTTATTTCAGGATTTTTAATCCGATGTCACAACTAATAAAATTTGATAATGACCTAAAATATGTCAAAAAATGGATTCCCGAATTTGAGCAATCTGAATATATCAAACCTATTGTAGAACATAATTTTGCTAGACAAAGAGCTTTGGATACCTATAAGCTTGGGCTAAGAACAAAATTAAATTACTAGAAAAATTCCCAAAAAAACGACATACAATTACATGATAGATAATTATCATTTTATCTAATACAATTCAGATACTTCTATTGAACATATTAAAAAGTATAATGAGCTGGGTTCAGATATTTGTTTTGATTTAAAGGATATAGTACAATATCATTTTTAAAGAAAAGTTTCATCAAAATAATACAATACATTAAATATTAGAAAACTATAGAAAATAATATTTCCTCAAAATTTAATGATTATCTATCGGATTTAATAGCTAATGATAAAATTAATTCTTATTTTCTAATTAAATTAACTCGTTCGCCAATTCATTAAAATTTATTCCGTCAAAATTACCTGAACTCATCATAAGCAGGTTTTTATTCTTCCAATTCATGCTTTTTAAATCCTGAAGCAGGATTTTAGAATCAGTATAAACCTTTAAATCATCGCGATTAAAAGCATTTTTAACTTCTT
>CAZUCB010000015.1:31218-33268 GCA_964618755.1 uncultured Bacteroides sp.
TAAATAGCTGTAAAATCATTCATTTTAACCAATTCCAAGCGTTTGGAAGCACCTTGAAATGTTTGAATTGCTTTGTAAAAATCATCATCAGAAATGCCTGACTGATTACAAACCAATCTTGCACCATTTAAATTCATCAAATTATGATTTCCGAATATTTGCAATGGTATATCGGTATTGTTATGCGAAATATAAGTAATGCCATCTTTAATCACATGATTCGGAATAGCATAGGGGAGTAGTGCTATATCTTTTCTGACTTGCTTTGCTACATTAACCACTTCAGCATCTTCAGTACAATAAACCAGTTTGCCATGCTCTGTAATTAAATTGACGAAAATATTAAATTGATCCACATAATTTTCAAACGTTGGAAAAACATTAATATGATCCCATGCAATTCCGCTTAGCAGGGCAATATCGGGCATATAAAGATGAAATTTAGGTCTTCTGTCAATAGGCGAAGTCAGATATTCATCGCCTTCAATAATCATGTATTTGGCTTCATTTGTCAACTTTACCATTACTTCAAAACCTTGCAATTGAGCACCCACCATATAATCGCAATCAATGTTTAAGTAATTAAAAACATGAATAATCATTGAAGTGATGGTAGTTTTTCCATGACTTCCGCCAATTACAATACGTATTTTGTCTTTGGATTGCTCATATAAATATTCGGGGTACGAAAATATTTTAATTCCCATTTGCTGAGCCTTTATCAGCTCCGGATTATCCAATCGGGCATGCATACCAAGAATAACTGCATCAATATCTTTTGTAATATTGTTTTCATTCCATCCTTCATTTTTGGGCAACAAACCATAGGTAGCCAAACGTCCTTTGGAAGGTTCAAATATTTCATCATCCGAACCACTTATTTCAAATCCTTTTTTATGCAATGCAATGGCAAGGTTATGCATAGCACTGCCTCCAATGGCAATAAAATGTAATTTCATCATTTTATATTATTTTTATTTATTGTTATTCTTTATTTTTTTTACAAAACACTAAGAAAATTAAAATTTAAAGTTCATACACAAATTTGGAACGCGGATAACGCAGATACGTTACTTAAGCGCTGATTAATAAATATTTTAAATCCGTTTTATCTGTGTTTTCCTTTAGGAATCCGTGTCATCAGCCTTGTATTTTTTATATTTTCTCGTTTCTTCTATGGAATGCCCATGATTAATGATATCTAACAAAAATAATAATTATATTGTATATCCTTAAAAGTTTCATAGTTTTGTATCAACAACTTTAAGTGAATAAACTTCACTCTAAATTATTGATATTTATATATCTTTACGAAACAATTATATTTATCTATCCTATGAATATATCAGATTTATCCGCTTTAAACCAAAAGTATTCAAACACATCGGCAGAAGAAGTGCTGCGTTTTTTTTTATCCGAATACAAAAATAAAATTGCCCTGGCTTCCAGCATGGGAGTGGAAGATCAGGTGCTAACACATATAATTGCCGATATCGATAAAAACTGTCGTATTTTTACGTTGGATACTGGACGTATTTTCCCCGAAACTTATAGTACCATCGAAAGAACAAAGATGCAGTATGGAATAAACATTTCAATATTTTTCCCCGATACAACTGCAGTTGAAAAAATGGTCAACCAAAAAGGAGTCAATCTTTTTTACGAAAGCATCGAAAACAGAAAACAATGTTGTAATGTTCGCAAAATAGAGCCATTGCGTCGTGCATTTCAAGGTTTGGAAGTTTGGATTTGCGGATTAAGGAAAGAACAAGCCATTACCCGCGAAAACACACAAATGATTGAATGGGATGCCAACAATCAATTAATAAAGATTAATCCATTGATTAACTGGACAGAAAAAGAACTTTGGGATTTTGTTCATAAAAATGGAGTTCCGTATAATAAACTACACGATCAGGGATTTCCAAGTATAGGTTGCCAGCCTTGTACAAGAGCCATTAAAGCCACTGAAGATGTAAGAGCCGGCAGATGGTGGTGGGAAAACCCCGAAACCAAAGAATGTGGTTTGCATGCAAAGTAGTAAGTACTA
>CAZUCB010000016.1:0-32831 GCA_964618755.1 uncultured Bacteroides sp.
GAAGACTAAGTAAAGTGTTTGCTCTATTATCATAAAAAAGCCCATCTTATATATAACAAGATGGGCTTTAAATTTTGAGAAATACTTAAATTATCTTCTAATACTCAATCCTTTTACTTCCCAAGTAGCACCACTTGAAGTTGTACTTGTATATTTGAATGCAATATGAATATTACTTTGTCCTAGATATGAACCTAAATCAATATCTCCTGAATTAATAAAGTTCCAATCAGCTCCACTTGGCCAATTAGGAACTGTGAGTTCTGTCCAGTTTGCTGTACCAAAATTAGTTCCATTATAATTTGTAGAAATCATTACGTGTAATTCAGTAGATGGAGAACCAAATTTTGCAGCATGATTAAAAGACAAAATTGCACTTGTAGTATTTACTGTTGTGTAAGAAGGTGAAATAAGCCAATCTTCATTAGCAAAATTAGATCCTGAGTAACCACTAACTTTCATATATTTATAAGCAGCATCATAACTCCAAGCTTGTGTTCCATTTACATCTTGTGTTGTCCATGTGTTAGGAGCAGCCAAAGCTAATGGGTCAGTTATAAAATTTGCTTCTGCTATTGGAGTTATAAACCCAAATACATCATTTATATTACGAATAGCAAGTTGGTAAGTGCCATTATAAACACTCAACATTCCTATTACTGTACCTTTTCCTGATGGCATTATTGCGTTTTTAAAAGCAGCATAATTACTGGTTCTTACTATAACAGTTGCACCACCTTTAATAGTTAAACTTCTGTCGGTAGTAAGATTATTTGCAACATAAGTTTGTCCTGCATCTACAAACGAACAAGAGTCGAAACGTACCAACATTGATAAATTTGCGGGAGTTAAACCTGATGCATCAATTACTTTTGGAGCAGGAACAGCTCCTGGTCTTCCATCGTTAAAAAAATGGTCTGACATATATACTCCGGGCAACTGACCAGCTCCACCCTGATACACAGCACCTAATTGAGGAGTACCGCCGTAATCAGCCAGAACCATACCTTTGCATTTTACATACAATACTTGTCCTTGTTTATACTCATTGTATAAATTGGTATAATTTATTGATAAAACAATACCTGCGGTAGTATCCTGTATGTATAATGTTTTGTATATATTACCAAACTCATCGTTGCCTGTAACGATACCTCTGATTACATAATTGTTCCTGATTGTATCTAACCCCCCTGCCAAGTGCGTTGCTTTTAGCTGCTGAATAGTAATCAGTGTATCACCTGCTGCTAATGTAAAAGAAGGTATTATGGATGCCGGAGAATCGTAATTGTCATCTTTTACACAACTTGAAGCAAATACTAACAATCCCAACAACAAAAACCATACTAATTTACTGATTTTATTTATTGTTTTCATATCTTTTATTGTTTTAAATATTGTTTATTATTTTGAGCTAAAACCGAATACATCATTTGTATTACGAAGTAATAATTGGAATCCGTTATAATAACCCAAAACCGCAATAATGCTTCCTTTTCCAGTAGGCATTATTACATCTTTGAAACTAGCAAAGGAACTAGTTCTAACAATAACTGGAGTTCCATCTTTCAACGTAATAGTCCTGTTAGTTGCACCACCTATGTCAGAAGCAGAAGAATAATAAGTTTGTCCAGCTTCAGCAAATGTAACAGAATCCATTCTCACTAACATAAAAGCTTTGTCAAAAGTTAAATCTGCTGCTCCATTAATAACTTTAGGGTCTGGAGTACTCCCTTCCCAGCCATTTTTAAACAAATGCTTAGGTATTTCTGCTTCAGCCAATCGCCCAGGATTTCCATTATAAATTGCACCAAGCTGAATTCCTCCTCCATAAGGAATTCCATAAACTAAGTCTTTGCATTTTACATAAATTTCCTGTCCTACTTTATATTTCAAATACAAGCTTTTCGCATCTAATGATAAAATAATACCACCAGTAGCATCTTGAATATATATGGCTTTATAAATATTCCCAGATTCATCATTGCCGGTAATTATCCCTTTTATAAAATAATTACTTTTTATAGTCACTTTTGTATCAACTGTTGCAGGGTACATTGCTTTTAGTTGAGCGATAGTAAATAATGTATCACCTGCAGATAATGTATAAGTTGGCATTACAAAATGAGGTGGATCTATTTCTTCTTTTTTGCAGCTTGTTGCAACAATTGCAACAACCATTATGAGAAATATTAAAAATCTATTTATTTTATTTAATGTTTTCATGTGTTTTTTCTCTTATTTATTTACTATTAAAAACGAACACCTAATGATACAAAGAAAGTTCTACCAAAGCCATAATAATATTTTGGTGGGAATTTATCTACATTTTTCCCTTCAAAGTCGAATCGCAATTGCTCATAGCCTGAGGTAATAAGGTTTTTGTTATCCAGAATATTGCTTACACTAAAATTTAAACTTAAATTGTATTTTTTTACTTGCCACGATTTACTAATCGAAGCATCTAATGTAAATTGTCCATCAACTTGGGTTTGTTCAACAATATAAACGGCTTTCGCCATATCGGCAGGAATGTTTGGATTTAAACCATCCAATGCAGCTACAGTTCTTCTTTCAGGATTAAAATCAACCCAGATATCATCATAGTAATTGGCATTAATATTTACGTATATAGATTTTGGACCTTGATATTTTAAGCCTAAAGACATAGCTGTCTGAGGAGTTCCATTAATATGGAAATTTTTGCTATATACGTTTTGGATTGTGTCAGGTAGCGATCCATTATCATAAGAAGTGATAGATTTAACATCATTGGTATAACGGAAATTTCCTTTTGCCAATACAGCTAAAATAGAAATACTGCTATTGGCTTTAACTTCAACACCTAGTTCAAGACCTTGGTATTTTTTGTTCATGCCTACCATAACATTATTTACATAAGTTCTGTAAACATCGTGATAAAAGCTATTTGCTTCTGATTCATCCGTAAAGTTTGTTTGGTATAAGGTTGCTCTTCCTTTGATGCGTGGATTACGAATAATATAGCTAATATCTCCACTGATAATTTTTCTATCTGTTAAGTTTGGAATCACAGCATCGCGAGTACGAGGTGAAATATATGCATTTTTAAAGGTTGGAGCAGCGGTCATATACATAGCATTTCCAACAACAATATGACGACCTGTAATTTTATAGGTAATGCCACCTTTTAATGCATAATTAAAAAATGATTGTGTTTCAGAATCGCCATAAGAATTATCAGGATACCTTCCGTTTCTCATATTACCTGTACGCCAATATTGCATAGTAGTAATATTTAAGCCTCCATAAAAATCAAATTTATTATAAGAAAACTCACTCAAAACCCAAATGTTTTGACTGTTAACATGAGCATCATAATCATATCCAAATTTATCGCCAGTTTTAATAACACGATCAGGATTGTTTACATCATTTTGGACAGTAACTGTATCACCTGAAAAATCTCGTTCGGCAAATTGATCCACATCCACCCATTTGCTACCTCCCAATAAATCAGTTAGTATTTTATAATTTTTCCCTTTATAGGCTCTAATATCAAATCCACCACTTAAGAAAATATGACTATTAATCTCGCGATTAACTGTAGAAGCAATTGCAAATTGAGTCTGATCAATCCTACGTTCTTCGATAATATATTTTGATTGTTCACCAAGAGAATTTGCTAAATAATTTACCTGATATAATTTATCCCAGTTTATTTGGCGAGTAGTTTCGTTTCCCCACATATTTGTAACAAAAGCTGCTACAGCAGGATCATCTATTTGATAACTTGGCAAATAACGGTAATAATCAGGACGAGGATCGTTGGCATTGTACCAATTTAGAGAGGTAGTTCCATTTTTTCCAAAAGTATATCCAGCAGTAGTAGTTAATTTTGTTTTCGAATCAATGTCGAAAAAATGAGATAATAAAATCACAGGTTCGTGTGTATTTCTTATTCTTGCATTACGTACTTCACCTTCTTGGTATCCCCATGAAGGATTGTAATAATTACTACCAGCTAAGTCATAAGCTTCTTGTACTACAGCTGATTGCATGCCTTTTTTGGTAGGAGCTCCAAATGCAGTTAAAGAAACACTGTGTTTAGCATTAATTTTCTTTTCTGCCGATAAAAAATACGACCATGCATTGTAAGATGTTCCTTCAACATAGCCAGCATTTCCAAATCTGCGGGAAGCGGAAACAGTAAATGCCCACCCATTATTCATTAACCCTGTAGAATAAGTAAACATTGCTCTATTAGTATATGTTTTATTTGTTACAGCATAAGAGAATTTTGTTTGTTTTCTCATACTTGAAGCACGAACATTAATGTTTGAAACACCATTAAGTCCGCCAAATGAAAAGCGAGCAGGAGATAACCCATGTACTGCTTCTTTAGAACGTGTTGCATCGTTTAATCCACCCCAAAGTGAATAAGAAGAACGGCCATTTTCGCCATTTGACATAGATAAGCCATTTACCATAACATCAGAAAACTCGCTATCATAACCTCTGGTTCTGAAATAAGCAGCACTGAATGTATAGCTGGCGGTAGAGGTAAAAGCGTCTTCCGATGAATGTAATAAACCAGAAACACTTTGTTCTTTACTCTCATCATCTGTGCTTAAATCGGCAAGATTAATTTCTGCAATGCCTTTTCTGTCATTTTCAGCAACTGATTTTGATACCATTTCGGCTTTAACTGTTACTGTAGTTGCAGAAACTGTTACTGTAGTTTCAAAGTTTTCAAAACCAATAGCAATAATTGTTAGTGTTTTTTCACCATAACTAAGCCCTCCAATTTCGTAATAACCATTTACATCAGAAGTTACCTGTTGTGTGCCAACACGTACAATTGCCTCTGATATTGCTTTCCCTGTAACCTGATCAATGACATTTCCAGTAACTTTACCTTGCTGTGCCATCAATCCAATGCTCAAAAAAAGGAAGAGCAAAAAGGATGTAATTTGTTTCATTTCTTTTAAATATTAGTGAGTATAAATTTCTTTGTAGCTAAATACTTTGCAAAGTAAATAAATATTTTGATGTTTAGTTACTTTATTGAAACATAATTATCGCATATTTAACAATAGATTTCTTTTAAATAGCAGATTGTAATATAATTACAGCAATAAAGCCTTTTTAAAAATTAAATAATATTGCAATAAAAATTATTTAACTAAAACTTAACTTAGCAAAATAGACGAGCTTTTTTAATTTTAAATTCTTCTAAAAGTATTAGTAATTTTAGGGGATAGCACTATTTATGTACTTTTTTTATGAATTCTTCTACTTCTTTAACGCCTCCTTGATAAATTAAGTAACCATTGTAAGGTTCACGTGGAGTAATTTCATCATTTATTGGTGTAAGCATCATTTCACGAACTTTTTCAGGATCTGTGGTTTGACCAAGTACCCAACCTAATTTGATATAAGCAGTTTCTGGCAACATATTCATAGCTGGAATCACACCTTTTGCCATTAAATCTCTACCAGTATCATAAACAAACATGTGAGCATATCCCCATAAAGTTTGAACACACATAAACATGTGAACACCTTTTGCAGTAGCTCTTTCAATAGCAGGATATAATGGCTTGTTAACATGACCTAAGCCAGTACCAGCAATAATTATTCCTTTATAACCATTTTCAACCAAAGAATCAATCATATCTGGTTGCATATTAGGGTAGTAATAGATAATTGCAACTTTCTCTTCGAAGTAAGGAAGGATAGTTACGTTTCTGTCTTTGCGGCGATGATTGTACACAGGTTTTATTGGAACAACTCCTTTGCGTGTAACACTTGCCAATGGTACATCACCGATGGTTCTGAATGTAGAACGATAGGAAGAATGCATTTTACGAACACGTGTTCCGCGATGTAACAAGCCGTATTCGTCAGAAGTAGGGCCAAACATACAAACCATAACTTCGGCAATGTTTCCATGACCTGCAGCTGTGGCTGCATGCATCAAGTTAAGTGCAGCATCTGAGCTTGGTCGATCTGAAGAACGTTGGGACCCAACCAAAACAATAGGTACTGGTGAATTTTGAACCATAAAAGTTAAAGCAGCAGCAGTGTGGCTTAAGGTATCAGTACCATGACCGATAATGATACCATCAATACCATTTTCTATTTCTTTTCCAATAGCAATAGCAAGCTTTTTGTATTGTTCAGGACCCATATTTTCGCTGAATACTGCGAAAACTTTTTCGGTTGTTAAGTTGCAAATATCAGCTAATTCAGGTACAGCTCCATATAATTCACCTGGAGAAAAAGCAGGAATTACAGCTCCTGTGCGATAATCAAGACGTGAAGCGATAGTTCCTCCTGTTCCAATTAATTTTACTTTTGGAAAACCCTCTGTATAAGGAAATTCTTTTTCAGGAATTTTATAATTGGCTTTTTTATATCCAGTTTCATGCATTTCAGTAATATTTGCAATATCAACGCCAATATTATAACCAGTAATTATTTTCATAACAATATGCTGATCATCGTCATTTTCTGAACGTGGCAAAATAGTTCCTTGAAAAATCCCTCTTGTGGTATTTACATTGGCTTGCCCCCAAACACGAACATTGTATTTTTTTAGTACTTCTAAGGATGCACCTTTATAACCCTGAAAAAAATCTTCACTCATTATTATTGTTTTAAGATAGATTTGAAATTCGTTTGTTGAATATTATTTAATGCACAAAAGTAGGGAAAAAATCAATATTTTAGACTGAATTTTATTAATTTAAAAATTAAGTTTTAGCTTAATCTAACCGATTCTCAATGAAACAAAAACTCAAAAAAGCTATTATAAAACTTTCGTAATTCAATCTTCGATTCCTCAACTTAAAAGCTTTATGGTGCAATCCGTTTAATTTTCCAGGTTTTTGCATCTTTACTGCAATATTTAATGCGGTCGTGGAGGCGATTTTCTCTTCCTTGCCAAAACTCAATTCTTCTGGGAATTACGCGATAACCACCCCAGTTTTCGGGCCGTTGGATGGGTTTATCACCTTGTTTTTTTAAAAATAGCTGGTGAAGTATTTCAATATAATTTCTATCGGGAATAGTAGTACTTTGTTCCGAAATACAAGCACTTACCTGACTTTCAAAAGGACGGGTTACAAAATAAGCATCCGATTCTTTTTGAGATACTTTTACTACTTCTCCTTCAATGCGAACTTGTCTTTCCAATTCTTTCCAAAAGAAAACCAAGGCTGCATTTGGATTTTTTTTGATGTGATTTCCTTTACGACTTTCGTAGTTGGTAAAAAAACAAAAGCCTTTTTCGTCAAAACCTTTTAATAAAACAATACGAGCTGAAGGAAAGCCTTTGGTTGAAATTGTTGCAAGGCACATAGCAGTGGGTTCTTCCACTTCAGCAGTAAGGGCTTCATCTAACCATTTCCCAAATTGTTTAAATGGATTGGAATCAATATTACTTTCGATTAATTGAAATTTTTTATAATCTTTCCTTATTTTTGCAATCTCGTCTTGCATGATTTTAAATTTTTCACAAAATTACTATAACAATGCTAAAAATTAAAAATTATCTTTCAATATTAGGATTTATTATCTTTTTTCAAAATGGGTTTTCTCAGTCATCAGCTATTATGTACAGCGATGCGGTTGATTTGATGCGTAAAAATAAATATATTGAAGCTATTGAGATTTATAATAAAATTATAGTAAAAAGCCCCTTTTATTATGAAGCTTTTGCCGACAGAGGAAACTGTTATTTTGCATTGGGCAAAAACGACGAAGCTTTAAAAGACTATAATACTTCTATTTCAAAAAATAAAGATTACTATTTAGTATATTATTACAGAGGAATTTACTATTTAAAACAACAGGATTATAAAGCTGCTTTAAACGATTTTAATAAAACGATTGATATTAAACCCAATTTTGCAAGTGTTTATCAAAAACGAGCTATCATGTACGAAGAAAGCCACGATTATGAAAAATCAATGGCAGATTATAATAAATCAATAGAGTATGAAAAATTAAATCCTATTTTGTATTTTGAAAGAGGGAAAGTATATGCTAAACAGAAAAAATATACTGAAGCTAATAATGATTTCACCAAAGCCATAACGTTAAAAAATGATTATGCAGAAGCATATCACGAAAGAGCAAAGCTAAACTGGGAAAAAGGAAATCCGACAACCGCAATAAACGACCTGTCAAAACTGATTTCGTTGAATTATAATTTAAAAGAAATTTTAGCTCAGAGAGGTGATGCTTATTTTCAAATCAAAAAATATACTGAAGCTTTGGCAGATTATACACAGTTGACGGTTGCACTTAAAGTATTTTTGCCTACAGTATTTATAAAAAAAGCGTATTGTAATGCTGCTTTAGGCAATAATGATGCCGCTTTGAAAGATTATTCGAAGGTTATAAATTCGGAGCGTGACAATGAAGATGCGTTGATTAAGCGTGCTGAATTATATGTTAAACTTAACAAAGCAGTTCCGGCGATGGCTGATTTCAAAAGAGTTTTGATTATCAACCCCAAAAATATTGAAGCTTTAAAGGGCAGGGCTAAAGTATATATGTACCAGAAAAGATACGATTTTGCAATGGATGATTTGAATGAAGCTATAAAGATTAAGCAAGACGGTGAAGCTTATTATATGAGAGGTGCTATAAAAAGTATTCAAAAAGACATAAAAGGAAGTTGTGATGATTTAAAAGCATCCGCAGCATTGGGTTACGAAGAAGCAATCGCTAAAGTAGAAACCTTTTGCCCTTAATTGATTATAAAATTATTGAGATATAAAAACACTGGTTTGGCTTACTTTTTTTTAAAACTCAGCAAATTTATACTTTAACAACCTATCATAATTATTTATTAATCAATATATAAAACCAATCCCTTTAGATATTCACTTTCAGGATGGTAAATATTAATTGGATGGTCAGGTCCCTGCGACAATTGATGCAGGATTTTCACTTCTCTTTTGGCTTGAGCTGCTGCTGTAAACACCATCGTTCTGAAATCTTCGTTTGAAATTGCCTGAGAACAGGAAAAAGTAAAAAGGATTCCTCCTTTTTTAATTTTATGAATTACTTTGTTATTGATATTTCTATAGCCTTTCAATCCCTTTTCTCTTAAATGCAGATGTTTGGCAAATGCAGGCGGATCCAGTACAATTACATCATAGTCGGTATCCATGTTCTCTAGGAAATCGAAAGCGTCTGTAGCATAAGACACATGATTTTCTGTAGAGCCAAAATTGAGTGCAATATTTTTATTTGTCAAAAAAATTGCTTTTTGTGAACTATCCACGCTGTGAACTAAACTTGCACCACCTTTTAGGGCAGATACAGAAAAACCTCCCGTATAACCAAATACATTCAACACTTTTTTGCCAGCACAATATTTCTCGAGTAATTTCCGGTTTTCTCTCTGGTCGATAAAAAAACCTGTTTTTTGCCCTGTCTCAATATCTACAATAAATTGATTATCATATTCTTTTACAATAATTTCGGAAGTTTGCCCTTTCAGCAAATATCCGTTCTCAGTTTCATTATTTTCTCCTTTTGTAAGCGTAGATTCGCTCTTATTATAAATGCTTTTTAGCTGATTTCCCAACAATTCTCTTAAGACATTTACAAAAATATCTTTCAATAAAAACATTCCGTAAGAATGAAATTGAATTACCGCATTGCCATCGTAATAATCAATAATCAGGCCTGGCATTAAATCTCCTTCTCCGTGTACTAATCTGAAAGTATTGATGGTTTTATTGTCGAACAGACCTAATATTTTTCTCAGATTGATGGCTTTTTGAATCTTGTTTTTCCAGAAATCATCATCGATAATGGTTTGCTCAAATGTGAAAACCCTTACAGTAATACTTCCTTCTTCCTGATAATGTCCAGTGGCAATGTATTTTTTTTCTGAATCAAATACCTCCACGATTTCTCCGTCTGTTAATTCTTTGGTGACAGCTTCAATAGCACCTGAAAAAACCCATGGATGAAAGCGTTGCAAAGATCTTTCTTTACCGGGTTTTAATATTATTTTTGTATAATTGTTTGCCATAATAAGAATTTAATAAATGTAAACCACTTTTTTTGTATCAAAATACGCTTCTTCAAAAAAATCTTTAATTTCAAAAACTTTGCTTTTACGGCTAATGCCTGAAAGTTCTTCTGTTAAATCACCACCTTTAAGATAAATAATGCCATTTAGGCGTTCGTTCTTTTGGTTTTTTGAGATTTTGTTGTTTACCCATTCTTGAAACTCAGGTAATTTGGTAACAGCTCTACTGATAATAAAATCATAAGTTGCATGAAGTTCTTCAGCCCTAATTTTTTGAGCAGTTACATTTTTAAGTCCCAATTCTGTTGCAATTGCTTCAACTACGGTTATTTTCTTACCAATGCAATCGATTAAATGGAAGTAAGATTCTGGAAATAGTATTGCCAATGGAATACCTGGCAATCCTCCACCGGTTCCAATATCCAAAATAGAGCTTCCTTTTCTGAAACTAATTACTTTTGCAATCGCCAATGAATGAAGAATGTGGTTAATGGCCAAATTATCAATATCTTTCCTCGATATTACGTTGATTTTAGCATTCCATTCTGTATATAAGGGAATTAATTTCTCAAACATTGCCATTTGTTCTGAATTGACATCTGGAAAATATTTTTTTATAATCATCATTATTACAAATTTTTATAATATTTTTTTATAACATTAATTTGTGCAAAAACAATCTCATTTCAATTAAATCTGAGGTTGCAAAATTATACTTTTGTACTTAAATATTGCTAATTAGTTTTTTGACCACAAAGAATCTTTGAATGAGAAATATAACTAAAATTATTGGTTTGCTACTCTTATGTACTTTTAATTGTAGTTATGCTCAAAATGAAACGAAACAAATTTCATTGAAAGAATACATTGAAACCTATAAAGAAATTGCTCAGCAAAACATGAAAAAATTTAAAATTCCTGCAAGCATTACATTAGCACAAGGTATTTTAGAATCAGCAAATGGTAATAGCGATTTAGCAATTATAGCCAATAATCATTTTGGAATAAAATGTACCAGTGATTGGCAGGGAGAAAAATATTATAAAGATGATGATGCAAAAGATGAATGTTTTAGAGTGTATAACGCAGCTTATGAGTCATTTATGGATCATTCTCGCTTTTTAACAACAAGAAATAGGTATGCTTCGCTTTTTTTACTCAACATAACTGATTATAAAGCTTGGGCACAAGGCTTGAAAGATGCAGGTTATGCTACAAATCCCAAGTATCCTCAATTATTAATCAAAATAATTGAAGATAATAAATTATTTGAACTGGATAGTGCAAAATTATCTCAAAACTATATTCAATTAACAGAGGATAAAATTGTTAAAGCCAGTGAAATCGATGATTTTGAATTAGTAACAATAGGGGATAACAATCGTAAAGTTTTTTTAAATAACAATATAAAATTTATTCTTGCAAAAAAAGGGGATAATTTTTATAAAATAGGGTTAGATTTTGATATGAAACCTGGTGAATTGTACCATTATAATGAGTTTCCTACGGATTATGTTTTGAAAGAAGGTGAAAAAGTATATTTACAACCCAAACGACGCAAAGGTTCTGCTGAGTTTCATGTAGTAAAAGCTAAAGAAACAATGTTTAGTATTTCTCAGCTTTATGGAATTAAATTAAAACATTTGTATAAGAAAAACAGATTAGTAGAAGGAGCACCTGCTATTTTAGGAGATAAGCTATGGTTGCGAAAGAAAAAGCCACTGTAGTAAAAAAGCCTCAAATTATTACGTCTATTTTTCATCAATATTAAATTTTTTATTTGAGAGCTTTTCCTACAACTTTATTAAAGGACTTATTCTAATATATGTTGTTCCAATTTCAATTTCGTTTTCTGCAAAAAAAATCATATTTTTGCAATTTATTACAAATAGGTATAAAGTGAGATAATAAACAATGAACAATCACCATCTTAACCATTTACGAGAACTTGAATCTGAATCTATCTATATAATCAGAGAGGTAGCTGCACAGTTCGAACGTCCTGTTTTGCTTTTTTCGGGCGGTAAAGATTCTATTGTTATCACGCATTTGGCTCGTAAGGCTTTTTATCCTGCAAAATTACCGTTTCCTTTATTGCACATCGATACTGGTCATAATTTTCAGGAAACTCTTGATTATAGAGATGAGTTGGTTAAAAAAATTGATGCACAATTAATTGTTGGATCCGTTCAAGAATCAATAAATCAAGGGAAGGCTGTAGAAGAAAACGGCTATAATGCCAGCAGAAATGTTTTGCAAACTATTACTTTACTTGACACCATTGAAAAATATAAGTTTGATGCTGCCATGGGTGGTGCCCGCCGCGATGAGGAAAAAGCCCGTGCCAAAGAACGTTTTTTCTCACACAGAGACGAATTCGGACAGTGGGATCCTAAAAATCAACGCCCTGAACTTTGGAATATTTTCAACGGTAAAAAAAATATGGGCGAACATTTTAGAGTTTTCCCTATCAGTAATTGGACAGAAATGGATGTTTGGCAATATATCTTGTTGGAAAACATTGAAATGCCAAGTTTATATTTTACTCATCAACGTGAAGTTTTTTGCCGTGATGGTGTTTGGTTGGCAACAGCTCCATTTATGAAGCTAAAGGACAATGAAAAAGCAGAAGTTAAAACAGTAAGATGTAGAACTATCGGAGATATTACATGCACAGGAGTTACACTTTCCGAAGCTAATTCTTTGGAAGAAATTATTGAAGAAATTGCTGCAACTCGAATTACTGAGAGAGGTGGACGAGCTGATGACAAGCGATCTGAAGCAGCCATGGAAGATAGAAAACGCGAAGGATATTTTTAATACAATTGCAAAAATGAGCATTTCAAAAAATGGATATTTAGATATGGAATTGCTGCGATTTACCACAGCAGGTAGTGTTGACGATGGCAAGAGTACCCTCATTGGCAGATTGCTTTATGATAGTAAATCCATTTTCGAAGACCAATTGGAAGCTGTAAAAAGAGCAAGTATTCAAAAAGGAAACGATTATATTAATTTGGCTTTACTTACCGATGGTTTGCGTTCGGAAAGAGAACAAGGTATTACAATTGATGTTGCGTATCGCTACTTTGCCACTCCAAAACGTAAATTTATTATTGCCGACACACCCGGGCATGTACAATATACCCGCAATATGGTTACGGGTGCTTCTACAGCAAATGCTGCTATTATTCTTATTGATGCCCGCAATGGTGTTATCGAGCAAACGCATCGTCACGCTTTTATTGCTTCTTTATTACAAATTCCTCATATCGTTGTTTGTATCAACAAAATGGATTTAGTTGAATACAGCCAAAGTATATACGAAAATATAAAAACTACTTTTTCGGAGTTTGCTAAAATTATCGATATTATCGATATTCGCTATGTACCTATTAGTGCGTTAAAAGGCGATAATGTTGTGGAAGAATCTACAAATATGCCTTGGTACAACGAAGGCACTCTGATGAGCATACTCGAAACAATTCCTATCGAAAATGATTATAATTTTACGGATGCACGTTTTCCTATTCAATATGTTATAAGACCGTTAACCAAAGAACATCATGATTATAGAGGCTATGCCGGAAGAATAGCTGGTGGAATTTTTAAAAAAGGTGATAAGGTTTGTATATTGCCTTCGGGTTTGCAAAGTAAAATTACATCTATTGATTTGATGGAAGATAAATTAGCAGTTGCTTTCCCTCCTATGTCTGTTTCTATTACATTGGAAGATGACATCGATATCAGCCGAGGTGATATGATCGTAAAAGAAGATGCGATGCCTTCTATTAGTCAGGATATTGAAATCACTATGTGCTGGATGAACCAGAAACCATTGCGTATAGGAGGAAAATACAATTTAATGCACACCACCAAAGAAGTTAAATGCATTGTAAAAGAAGTGCTCTACAAATTAAACGTGAATACATTAGAGAAAATAACCGAGGATAAAGAAGTACGGTTAAATTCTATTGCTAAAGTATTGATTAAAACTACAAAACCATTGATTTTTGATGCTTATAAGGAAAACAGAGTAACAGGAAGTTTAATTTTAATTGACGAAGCCACTAACGAAACAGTTGGAGTAGGAATGATAGGATAATGATATAGTGGTTAATACCTTTATAAATAACCCCCTCAATAATTAGATTTACTGAGGGGGTGTTTTTTAAATTGATTTTTTGGAGATTATCTCGTTGATTTTTATAAATGACTATTTTTTGCAGCAAAATCTCTTCCTGCTCTAAGTGCATTAATGTTTAATTCAACAACAGCTTCACCTTTTTTGCCAAATATAGTGTGAATCGCTTTTTCGAAAATTTCAAAATCAATACCCATTTGTGCAGATGCAGCACCTAAAATTACCACATTGGCAGCTTTGGCAGAACCTAAATCTTTAGCAATTTGCTCAGCATCTAATATTACATGACGATGTACTTTTGCTATTTCGCTGTAAACACTTTCTATTTCAGGATAGTTAGGAATGTTTACAAATGGTTTGGAATTGGTAATCAGCCAACCTTCAGGCGAAAGCATAGGTAAATAACGCAAGCCTTCCATAGGTTCTACAGAAATAACCAAATCAGCTTTACCCATTGCAATTAAATCTGAAGCAACTTCTTTATCGCCTATACGCAAATTGGATGAAACATCTCCACCACGTTGTGCCATACCATGAACTTCTGATTGTTTGAGGTAAAGCCCCATATCTAAAGCAGCAGTTCCAATGATAGCAGCAATTGAAAGAATTCCTTGTCCGCCCACACCTGCCAAAATTATATCTTTTTTCATGTTTTTAGTCTTAATTTTTGAATAATTATGCTTGTTGTTCTTTCTTTGCTTTTTCTTTTTCTCTCATTCGTTTATCAATAGAAACGATACATTCTCTTCGAGGAATAATAACGGATACACCTTGATAAGCTAACTCTTTTATCAGAATCTGTGTGTTTTCTTCATGATTTTTACGAAGCGGTTTTAATGTGTGAATATGATCTTCTTCCACACCAACTGCTAAACAGAGAGCTTCAATTCTTCCTTGTGCAGATGAATCTTGACCACCAGTCATACCAGTAGTTCCGTTATCAAGAATCAAAACAGTGATAGGCGATTTGTCTTTTACAGCATCTATTAAACCAGTAATACCGGAATGTGTAAAAGTAGAGTCACCGATTACTGCAACAGCAGGAACCAAGCCTGCATCGGCAGCACCTTTTGCCATAGGAATAGAAGCACCCATATCAACACATGAATTGATAGCTTCAAAGGGTTTTAAAGCACCCAATGTGTAGCAACCAATATCAGAAAAAACTCTACCTGGAGCTAACGTTGATAGTGCTTCATTCAAAGCAAGGTAAGAATCAATATGCGGACAACCTGCACAAAGTGCTGGTGGACGACCTACCACTAATGCTGGGATATCAGCTCCTTTGGTATCAGTCATGCCCAAAGCTACTGCTACCAAATTGGGATTTAGTTCGCCATCACGAGGAACCGTTCCATCCAAACGACCTTTTATTTTGATGCCATTTGCTAAATAACCTTTCAACATTTCTTCCACAATAGGATAGCCTTCTTCCAATACTAAAATTTCCTGACATTCGTTGCAAAGTTTTTCAACTAATTTGCGAGGTAGGGGGTATTGACCAATCTTTAAAATAGGAAAAGGAACTATTCTTTCAGGATAGTTTTCCATCAGATAGTTGAATGCAATACCTGTTGTAATGATGCCCATTTTTTTATCTACACCATCAATGTATTGATTGAAGGATGATTGTTCTGATTCATTTTCAAATGGAAGTTGATTGTTCAATAACAATTTGTAACGACGACGAGCAATAGCAGGCAATAAAACAAACTGACGTAAGTCAGATGGTAAGCTCATTTCATTTTGCTTTTTAATTTCACCTCGAATTACACCAGCTCTGGAGTGTGCCATACGTGTAGTAATTCTCATTAAAACAGGTACTTTGTATTTTTCGGACATATTAAATCCGTACCCAACCATATCATAAGCTTCTTGTTGATTAGCTGGTTCTAAAATTGGAATCATAGCAAATTTCCCAAAAAATCTTGAATCTTGCTCATTTTGCGATGAGTGCATAGAAGGATCGTCAGCTGACACAACAATGATTCCGCCATTTGCACCTGTAATGGATGAATTAACAAATGGATCAGCTGCAACATTTAAACCAACATGTTTCATACAAACCATGGTTCTTTTGCCAGCATAAGACATACCTAAAGCAGCTTCCATTGATGTTTTTTCATTGGTTGACCAACTACAGCGAATTCCTTTTTGTTTCGCTTCTTTAGAATGTTGTACATATTCAGTAATTTCGGTAGATGGGGTTCCCGGATAAGCATAAATACCTGACATGCCAGCATCAATAGCCCCCTGAGCTATTGCTTCATCTCCTAACAACAACAACTTTTGCATTTTATAATTTTTTTTATATATTTATTTGATTTTTTTTGCTAATAAAATAGTTTACAAAACTATGAAATATTTGAGAACTTTAAAATTAAAGTTAATGGATTAACGTTTTTTTTTGTTTATTTCAAAAAAGAATAATTTAATAATTTATCTCATCACCTTCTTTGATATTGTATTTATCAGTAAATCCAGAGTTTACTTCTAAAACATACATAGCATCTTTGTATGATGGCAGTGATTCTTCTGATAATGGGATTGCAGATTTTTGAATTGAAACAATTTTTTTATCAGCACTTATATAAATAATATCCAATGAAATATATGTGTTTTTCATCCAAAATGAACGTGGTGCTGCCTCTTCAAAAATAAACAACATCCCCTGCATTTCATCCATGTTTCTACGATACATTAATCCTTTTTCACGAGAATATTCGTCTTTAGCAAATTCAATGGAAATAGTATTAATTATTTTTTTATCAGCACTACTGATAAAAGAAAGCTCTCCTTGTTTGGTGAAAGTCGGTTCTTCTTGTTTAGGTGTTGAATTTATTATAGTTTCTGTTTTGTTTTTGCTTGTAAAATATACTATGGCAACAATTCCTATTACAATGATAATTAATGCCAATATTATTTGTTTTTTCTTCATTTTTTTTTGTTGATTATTTGAATATTGCTTCACTCATAAATTAAATCCATAAATACTGGTAAGTGATCACTATAGCCACCGGTATACCTTGCCCCAGTGTATGTTCTAAAAGTTCTTACACCCATATATGTTTCGTCTGTTTGTAGTAAATATTCGGCTTTGAAAATATAAGCTCTATAATTTTTTACATGCCATTTCTTTGTATTTTTGGCTAAAGATGCCGAAACAATTATTTGGTCAATCAAACTCCATTGCTCGCGAAATTTATTACTGCCAATTTTTTCTGTATTTTTTAGGGAACACATTAAATTGTATAAATCAGTGCTTTTAACATCGCTGATATTGCATTTTGCATTTAGATTTTTTAACAAACTCTCATCTGTAGGTTCGTCATTAAAGTCCCCCATAATTATAATATTCGCTGTAGGGCTTTGCATAAGTATGCTATCAACTTTACTTTTTAATATTGATGCAACATAATTTCTTTTCGGAATAGTTATCATAGCTCCGCCATATTTCGAAGGGAAATGGTTTACAAATAGATGTAAAGTGTCTTTGGTAGTAGTTAGACCTCTTACATATAATACATCTCTTGTTTTAGAAACAGTATCAAACGGAAAAACGATACGTATTGGCTGATGAAAAATAGGCGTAAATTTATCTGGACGATACAAAAGTGCTACATCAATACCTCTTGCATCTGGAGAATCATAATGAATATATTTGTAATTGAACTTTCTCAAAGGTGTTCCATTGGCAATTTCGCTTACCACCCATTTGTTTTCAACTTCACAAATTCCAATTATTTCCGGAGGCTCCCATCCGCCAACACTTGCAATTACTTTGTAAGTATTATTAAGCTTTGTAGCGTATTTTTCTCTGCCCCAATGTTTCATACCAAAGGAAGTAAAGTCGTCGTCGAGAGTAATGCTATCGTTGTGAGTATCGTAAAAATTTTCTAAATTATAAAACATGATACGGAGTCCGTATTTCCCTCGTAAATCATCATCAAAATCTTTTAAAAAAGTATTTTCCTGAAGATAAGCTCTTAAAGGTAAAATAACTATAATAACTAAAAAAAAGCACTTTAAGATTCTCATAGGAAGCAAATTACAAAAAGTTAGTCAGTAATCCAAATTGCTTACGAAGATAATCAAAATTAGTTAAATCTCTTTTATTTTCTGATTTTAAAAAGATTTACTTTGATTCTACTTTTGAAACATTTATTGGTTGATTTGGCTTGTTTAAAATATCCAATAAATCCTTTTCTAAACTATTCATAGGAGACTCAACTATTCTACCAATTTCTTTATTTTTTCGATAAATAATAAAAGTGGGAATTTTTTGAATATTATTTTCTCCTTTTTCGAAATTTTCAGCATTAAAAAAATGATCAATGCATAAAATTTTAATTTTCTTAGTTTTGTATTTAAGAATATCTAGAATTTTAATAAACCTTGGAACCTGTTCTTTACTGTCACCACACCATGTTCCCATTACAATTTCAATTCTTATTTTCTTTATTTTTGACTGAAGTAAAGTAATGGTATTGTTATCAGGTATATAATACTTATACTCATCGTTAAAAACAAGTCCAAAAGAATCAGTTTTTAATCCTTTTATATTACAATTCCCAATTAAAATTTCTTTATTTGTTTTTGTGTCAATGATTTTTTTATTTATTTTCTGAGCATGTAAATTTAAGGCTATACAAAAACATAAAATAAAATGGATTAATAATTTTTTCATAAACTTTAGAATTAAACATTACAAAATTATAAAAGCTTCTTAATTAGAAAGAAGCTTTTACGTTAATAATTTCATAAATAACTATTTGTTGGATAATGAATTATATACGTTTAATATCTGCGCCTAAAAGTCTTAAACGGTCATCTATTTGTTGGTAACCACGATCAATTTGTTCGATATTGTGAATAATGCTTTTGCCTTGAGCTGAAAGAGCAGCGATAAGCAAAGCAACACCAGCTCTGATATCGGGCGAAATCATCTCAATTCCGCGTAATGGGTATTGATGATCTAAGCCAATAACTGTGGCTCTGTGTGGATCGCAAAGGATAATTTGGGCACCCATGTCAATGAGTTTGTCAACAAAAAACAAACGACTTTCAAACATTTTTTGATGAATTAATACACTGCCTTTAGCTTGTGTAGCTACTACCAATGCAATACTGATTAGGTCAGGTGTAAATCCAGGCCAAGGTGCATCAGAAACAGTCATAATAGAACCATCCATAAAGTGTTCGATTTCATAGTGATCTTGTTGTTGTACAATGATATCATCATTTTCGTTTAGAATTGATATCCCTAATCTACGAAACACCTCTGGAATAACACCAAGATATTGATAATTAACATTTTTAATTGTAATTTGAGAATGTGTCATTGCTGCAAGACCAATAAAACTACCTACTTCAATCATATCGGGAAGTAGAGTGTGGTTACAACCTTTTATTTCATTAACACCTTCAATAATCAATAAATTAGAACCAACACCTTCTATCTTTGCGCCCATTCGGTTAAGCATATTACAGAGCTGTAATAGATAGGGTTCACATGCAGCATTAAAAATAGTGGTTTTCCCTTTTGCCATTACCGAAGCCATCACAATATTAGCAGTTCCTGTCACCGAAGCTTCGTCAAGTAGCATATAGCAACCTTTAAGATGAGAAGCGTCTATATGATATGATTTACTAATAGCATCATAATTGAACTTAGCACCTAATTTTTCAAAACCTACAAAATGGGTATCTAAACGGCGACGACCTATTTTGTCTCCTCCAGGCTGTGGAATGTAAGCTTTCCCAAATCTAGCAAGTAAAGGACCTACTATCATTACAGATCCTCTTAATGAGGCAGCTTTTATTTTAAACTCCTCTGTTTTTAAATATTCTAAACTAATTTGATTGGCTTGAAATGTATATTGCTCTTTGGCTGTTTTTTCTATTTTAACACCCATTTCACTTAACAACTCAATAAGTTTGTTAACATCTCTTATGTCAGGAATATTGCTGATTGTAACTTTTTCTGAAGTAAGCAATACTGCACAAATTACTTGTAAAGCTTCATTTTTTGCACCCTGAGGTGTGATTTCGCCGTACAATCTATTACCACCTGTAATTTCAAATGAACTCATTTCTGAAATAGTTTAAACCGTTAATTTTCTTTTCTTTTTGTTTGCGGAAAGTTATTGTTCTTTTTAATGGGATTATTTCTTTTTATAGGATTGTTATTACTAGATTTGTTTTTGGAAATTGGAGGTTTGGTTTTTGCAAGTATATCAAATGAACTGTTAAACTTAAAATTTTCATTAAGCTTTAATTGTCCCTTCGACATAATATTGAGGTGCTCAACAATAACCTCATCATCAACGCTATCACGATTCCATGTTAAATAGGATTTTTTAAGATGATTGGCTATAAGTTGGATAATCCGTTCTTTGGCTGGACTTTCCTCCATAGAAGTAGCTTTTTCAATCATCAACTCAATATTTCTTCCATAATGACGAAAAGCAAACTTTTTATAGGTATAAGGTACTTGTTCGGGTTTAATATTTAAAATTTCTTCTGTTGGAATAGGATAGGGAGAGTCAACGTCTAATTTGAATTCAGAAATAATAAACAGATGATCCCAAAGTTTGTGAGTAAAATCAGCAACATCACGTAAATGTGGATTGATTTGCCCCATTACTCTGATGATTCCTTTTGCAAGTTGATTGCGTTTTTCTCTATCTTCAACGCTTATTGCATGTTCTATCATCTTTTGGACGTTGCGCCCATATTCAGCGATAATAAGTTTACTACGAGTTGAATTGTATTCCATAAATTTTTGGGAATGTTAGTTTAATAAATGTAATCTCAACAATAATTTTTGATTTTTGATTCTGTTATTGTTTGGAAGTAAATAAATAACAGTTTTTTCTGCAAAGATAAGTAATATATTTATTTAGTGTGTAAAGAAAACACCCTTTATTGACCATAGCCAATAAAGGGTGTTACTAAATTATAAAATACCTAAATTAAATGAACGGATTTTATTAATCCTTTGCCTATTTCGATTGCTTTTTCATTTTCAGGAATTAATTTATGATGTCGAACAGGTAATGATTTTTGTAAACCTTTGTGAATAAATTCAGGCTGAATCAAAGGTTTAATTTTCAAGAATCCACCTAAAACAATCATATTGAAAATTTTCATTAATCCTTGTTTACCAGCTTCTTCTGAAGCTTCGATGGTATAGATGTTAATATCTTTACGTTCAGGATGATGAGTGATTCCGTTTGGATCATAAATAAGTAAACCTCCTGGTTTAACTGTATCTACAAATTTATCCATAGATTGCTGATTTAAAATAATAGCAGTATCGTAACTATTGATAATAGGAGAACTAATTCGTTCATCACTAATTACAACGGTTACATTTGCTGTACCACCACGCATTTCTGGACCATAAGAAGGCATCCAGCTAACTTCCTGATTTTGCATTATGCCGGAATATGCAAGAATTTTACCCATCGATAAAACACCTTGCCCTCCAAAACCGGCTATGATTATTTCTTCTGTCATAACTTCAATTTTTTAATTTATTTAATCAATTGGCCATCTACTTTAATATCACCTAAAGGATAAAATGGGAACATATTCTCTTCCATCCATATATTAGATTGAATTGGAGTCATTTTCCAACCGGAGTTGCAATTAGAAACAATTTCAACAAAAGTTAAACCTTTGTTTTGTTTTTGCAAATCAAAAGCTTTACGAATTGCTTTTTTTGTTTTACGAACACCACCAGGAGTATGAACTGCCTGACGGGTAACAAAATGAACTCCGGGTAACTGTGCAATTAGTTCTGTCATTTTAAGTGGATTACCCATAGTAGCAACATCACGACCATAAGGGCAGGTAGATGCTTTCATATTTGGCAAAGTTGTTGGAGCCATTTGGCCTCCTGTCATACCATAAATGCCATTGTTGATAAATATAATGGTAATATTTTCGCCACGATTGCAAGCATGAATTGTTTCTGCGGTTCCTATTGCTGCTAAATCTCCATCGCCTTGATATGTAAACACATATCTATCTGGTAGCAATCTTTTAACGGCTGTTGCTACTGCGGGTGCTCTTCCGTGAGCAGCTTGTTGCATATCAATATTCATAAATTCATAAGCCAATACGGAACAGCCAACGGGTGCAATGCCAATGGTATTATCCTGAGCACCTAATTCCTCAATCACTTCCATCACAATTCTATGTGCTGTACCATGACCGCAACCAGGACAATAACTCAATGCTTTATCGGTTAGTAATTTAGTTTTAGAATAAACTAAATTTTCTGGTTGTCTGATTTGTTCTTTTGTAATATCTGACATTGTATTAACCTCCTATTATTTGTTGTTCTAAAGCAACTACCACTTCATCAGGTGTTGGGATAATTCCACCAAAACGACCAAAATGTTCAACTTTAACTTTACATTCTACGGCAAGTTTAACATCTTCAATCATTTGGCCTAAACTCATTTCTACTGTAAGTATTCCTTTAATCTTATTAGTATAAGCTAACAATGGTTTTTTAGGGAATGGGAAAAGTGTAATTGGACGAAATAAACCAACTTTTATACCTTTAGCTCTTGCTAATTCTACTGCTTTTTGGCTGATACGTGCACTTGAACCATAAGCTACAATTAAATACTCGGCATCTTCGCAATTAATTTCTTCGTATCTAACTTCATTTTCTTCCATTGCCAAATACTTATCTCGTAAATGAGCTACATGGCGTTCTTGTTTGTGAGAATCAAGATCTAAAGAAGTAATGATATTTCTTTCTTTATCATTCGGTTTTCCCATGGTAGCCCATGGAGTATTTTCGCGTATTTCGGTTTCTGTAAAGCGTGGTTTTTGTTCATCTAATTCAACTTTTTCCATCATTTGACCTATTACGCCGTCTGATAAAATCATAACAGGGTTACGATATTTAAAAGCAAGATCAAAACCTAAGCCTGCAAAATCAGCCATTTCCTGAACAGATGCAGGTGCTAGAACCAACAATCTGTAATCACCATGACCACCACCTTTTGTTGATTGAAAGTAATCGGATTGGGCTGGTTGGATAGTGCCTAAACCAGGACCACCACGAACTACATTAACAATTAAACAAGGTAGTTCGGCTCCTGCGATATAAGAAATGCCTTCTTGTTTTAAACTAATACCAGGGCTTGAAGAGGATGTCATTACTCTTTTGCCACAGCTAGCGCCACCATAAACCATATTAATAGCCGCTACTTCACTTTCTGCCTGTAAAACAACCATTCCTGTTGTTTTATGGGGTTCTTGGTACATCAAATATTCCATTACTTCCGATTGAGGAGTAATAGGATAGCCGAAATAACCATCACAACCAGCACGGATAGCAGCTTCTGCCACTGCTTCGTTGCCTTTCATTAATCTCAGTTCTTTCATTCCTTTGTATTTAAAACTGTTAAAAACGTTTTTATAACTTTATTTTATAAACGGTGATAACACCATCGGGGCATACGATTGCACAATTAGCACAACCTATACATTCCTCATTTACGGATTCGGCATAGTGATAGCCTTTTCCATTTACATTTTTCGCCATTGCAATTACGTCGTTTGGGCATGCTTTAATACATACTTCACAGCCTTTACACTTCTCAATGTCAATTACAATGTCACCTTTAACTTTTGCCATTTCTAAAATGAATTAAGTTGAATACTTATAAAAATGATACTATTTTTTAATGCAACGAAATTAGAGAAAATATCTGAATTGGAGGTTTTTTTTATTGTTTATTTTTAAGTGCTAATACAATATTTATTCATATATAAATATATTTGAATGAATTATAGTATTGTTTATAATGATTTTAAATAATTGGGAAAGGATTATTTTTATGAAGCTAATTCTGGTTATTGATATTTAGGAAGCAGTTATAAGGTGATTTTAAAGATGATAAATTGCTAACAATATCATAAAAAGAAACATATAGATATTAATACTAATGATTGATTTCTTTAAGTTAAGCTCTGTATGTTTTGCGAAAGTAAGCTTTGCGAAAAAACCAACAAATATAATATTCAATAAAAGAATTGTTACTAAAAACAGCATCGATATATTTAAAATAAAAAATAAAACAAAAATTGAAGATGCAGATGTAGCAATTATCCATGAGAAAATAATCATTTTTAAATTGTTGGAATTCACATTACAATTAATTGTTGGAAATCCTGCTTCTTCATATTCCTTACCATATTTTAGTATTAATAGCCAAAAGTGTGGAATTTGCCATAAAAAAAGAAAAAAAGAAATAAAAATTATTGTAGATTCGAAGATATAACCACCTGCAGCAATCCATCCCATTAATACTGGAATAGCACCAGTTAACGAACCAGGAACCACAGCAAAGGGTGTTATTCTTTTTAGATAAGTATATAGTAGATTATACCAAAATATATTAAATAAGCCTAATATTGCGGTAAGTTTTCCAAAGAAAAGGAATAATAATAAAACACCAGTAAAAATTAAAATAATTGAAATTATGAGTGCATTTCGAGGTGATATTTTTCCCGAAGGTATCGGACGAAATTTAGTTCTTTCCATTTTTGCATCATAATTTCGTTCTTGATATTCATTCAAAGCACTAGCACCTCCTGCAAGTATAAAAACACCAAGCACAAGATGTATTAAATGCATATCAATACTGGCTGTATAAACAATATATCCGGTAATAGCAGTAAAGCAAACTGCCAGAGAAACCTTATATTTCATTAAGGCAGGTATCATTTTCAGCAATAATAGAATTTGTTTTATTGACATTTTTGCTTCTTTATATTTAATGAAATTCCTGATACCGGAGCTTCAGTATCAGGAATAATCTTATTTAAAATGTATAATATAAATTTAAATATTATTTTAATGTTTTAAAATATTCTATAACTTTAGGCATTTCTTTTTCTCTGATTAAACCTTTGTAGGATTTCATTACACCTGAAGGATAACCAGCTACGATATCTTTATCAGGTTCTGTAATTGAAGTTTCTAGATACAAATCATCAACGGTAATTTTACGGCTTGTACCATCTGTTATTAATTCGTGATTTACAGTACCATATAATCCTTTAAAACTTGGACCTACAATTTTTCTTCCATCAGTAGAATGACAGGAAAAACAACCGTTTTTATCAAGAATTTTGAAGCCTTCGTTATTATCATCTGCTTTTTTCAAAGGTAATGATGCCAACCATTTATTAAACTCATCTTCAGGTACTATTCTTACCAAAGCTAACATATATGAATGACTAAGCCCACAATAAGCCGAACAAAACAAATCGAAATTTCCAAGCTTACCAGGTATAAACCATGTATAATTATTTTTACCTGGAACTACATCCTCCTTAACTCTGAAATCAGGTATAGAGAAACCATGAATTACGTCTTTAGAAATTAAATCTACTTTTACAGCTTTATTAATAGGCAATAATAAAGAATCTGATTGTTTATTACCGGGATATACAAAGGTCCATTTCCACATCTGACCAATGGCTTTAACCTGCATAGCATCACTTGGAACCTGTCGCATTGGTATAAATCCCCTCCATCCATAATAAAACATAACTAAAACGAGAATAAGAGGTATAGTTGTCCATACGATTTCCAGTTTTGAACTATCTTTAATCTGAACAGCTTTTGCATGCTTTTTCTTATTGTATTTAATTACAAAAACAATCATTATTGCAGTTAACATTATCAGAAAAAAGAATGAAACCCCCAATATCACAAAGAAAGCTGTATCAACCCCTTGAACAAAATTTGAATTGTTTGAAAACATATAATAAGTTTTTTATCTGAATGAATAATCAATAAAAGTAATAAGAACAATTACAATAAAAAGCACAAAAACCATACTTACCAAGATTTTAAGCAGTAAGCTTTCGTATTTTAAATGCATGAAATAGGCTAGTACCAAATAACTTTTAAAGCCGGCTATTAATAATGCCACTGTAACTGTAAAAGCAGCTAAGTTAAAAGATGTAATTTCGATGGTAAGGAAAGTACAAAATAATAGAATTAATAAAATTCTAACCAATACTTTATATTCTGTAATATGTGAACCGTTATTTTCCATTTTATTATTTTTTTACTATGAAATTAAATACATTAGAGGGAAAAGGAATATCCAGATCAAATCTACCAAATGCCAGTATAATGCGCCGTTTTCAAGAAAAACAAATTTATCATGTGCAATACTGCCTTTATTTACTTTAACATAACAGATAATAAGAAGTACCATACCAACAATAATATGTAACGCATGTAATCCTGTCATAAAAAAATATAAACTAAAGTACAAATGATGACCTCTTTCTAAAAGTTGCATTAATTCTGAACCAGGATATAAACCATGATGAAATTTTGCACCCCATTCGAAATATTTATTAACTAAAAAAATCAAAGCCATTAGTATAGTAACACCAATAAGAGCTAAAGTAAGTTTTTTGTTTTTCTTCTGAATAGCTGTAATAGCCATAGCAATGGTCATACTGCTAAATAGCAGAACCACTGTATTTATAACACCTATTGTAACACTCAGTTCAAGACTACTCTCATGGAAATTAGCAGGATATTGAGCTCTGAAAATTGAATAAACTAGAAATAAACCTCCAAATAAAAGCAGTTCAGTAAAAATAAAGAGCCACATTCCTAATTTGGAAGCCTCATCATCTCTGTGTTCTTCGATATGTGTATTATGTTCACTCATATTTAATTAAAATTTAATTGTAATCATAAGGATTTTCTTTTACTATAGGTGCACTTTCAAAGTTTTCCAACGAAGGAGGTGAATCTATCTGCCATTCCATAGTAGAACCATGCCATGGATTTGCAGGTGCTTTTGCTCCTCTTCTAACTCCCATTATAAGATTGTATATCATAAGTATAACCGCAGAAACCAATATTACACCTCCAACTGTTGATACTATCTGAGCCCATTGAAATCTTGGTAAATAATCAAAATATCTTCTTGGCATCCCTTGAATTCCAATGATAAATTGAGGAAAATACAACAAATTAAATCCAATAAATAGAGAGACTGCTGCAATATTTGCACGTTTAAAGTTATACATTTTGCCATACATTTTTGGAAGCCAATAATGAATAGCTGCAAAAAAGGCAAAGCCCATACCTCCAAAAATTATATAATGAAAGTGAGCAACAATAAATGCGGTATCATGAACCTGAATATCAGTTGCAACAGAACCTAATACTAATCCGGTAAGTCCGCCAATCATAAAAAGAAATATAAAAGCAAGTGCAAATACAAATGGAGGTTTCATATCAATAGAACCTTTATACATTGTAGATATCCAGTTAAAAACTTTAATTGCACTTGGTACAGCAACAATAAAAGTTAATAAAGAAAAGAACCATCTTGCTTGTTCGCTCATTCCTGATGTATACATGTGATGACCCCATACAAGGAATCCAACACCTGCAATTGCCAGACTCGACAAAGCTATAGCTTTATAACCATACACCCTTTTTTGGCAGAAAGTAGGAATTATTTCAGTAATTACACCCATAGCAGGTAAAATCATAATATAAACAGCCGGATGCGAATAAATCCAGAATAAATGTTGAAATAGCACAGGATCTCCACCTAAATCAGGGTTAAAGAAACCGATACCAAATAATCTTTCAGCAATAAGCATGATTAATGTTATTCCAACAACAGGGGTAGCAAGTAATTGTATCCATGCAGTGGCATAAATCGACCATGGGAATAGAGGCATATTGAAAAACCTCATACCCGGAGCTCTCATCCTATGAACTGTAACAATAAAATTCAATCCTGTTAATATTGAAGAAAAACCGAGAATAAAAGCTGCAGTAGTAGCAATTATTACACTGGTTCCGGTAGTTGTACTGTAAGGTGCATAAAATGTCCAGCCGGTATCAGGAGGACCACTTTTCAACAATTGTGATGCAACAGCTAAAATACTTCCAAACATAAATAACCACCATGAAAAATTGTTTAATTTTGGAAAAGACACATCTTTTGCTCCAATAAGTATTGGTAAAAAGAAGTTTCCAAATACGGCTGAAAGCCCAGGTATTACAACCATAAATATCATTATGATACCATGAACTGTAAATAAGCCATTATAAGTTTGTGGTTTAATGATAGTTTCACCGGGTGCAACCAATTCAAATCGCATTAATAAACCCAGAATAGCTCCAACTAAGAAAAATACAGCAATTGCATACATATAAAGAAAAGCAATTCTTTTGTGATCTGTAGCAAATATCCAGGCAAAAATACCCTTATATTTCCCCTGATGTTCCAGAAAACTTACATGTTTGTTATTATTCATCTCTAATTATTTTTTAATTTTTCGTTTTATAAATAGCGTTATTACTAAAATCAGTAATATAAAAATTATAATACTAGCTGTGATTTTCAATATATCCAATGTAAAATGTTTGTTTTCAGGATCATAGCTGTAACATATTTGCATTAATCTCTGAATAGTAGGCCTAGATTGTCCTTTATTAGCTTCAATAATTGCCATTTTAAAATCTAAAGGCAAGTAATTTATTCCATAAAGATATCTTGTAATTTTTCCTTTTGGACTTATAGCTATTATTGCAGATGGATGGATAAAATCTAAACCTACTGCTTTGGTTTTAAAACCTGCTGCATCCGTAATTTTGAATATTGTTAAACTATCAGTCGTTAAAAATATCCATCCATCACCTTTTCCATTGGAATATTTTTCAACAAATCTTTCTTTTTTTTGCTTTGCTTTTTCCGGTGTATCCCTGAAATTAAAACTAATAGTAATAACTTGATAATCTTTTCCTAATTCCAGATTGGTTCTTTTAATCACATCACCAACGCCATCTAACAATGGACTGCATAATCCCGGGCAATCAAAATATACAAAAGAAAGTATGGTAGGTTTGTTTATTAAGTCTCTTAAAACAACCGTTTGATTGTTATCGTTTACAAATTTCAGGTCCAATGGAAGTGTTTCATCAAGATGTTCAAAAACACCAACTTCAGGTGATTGGTCAACCTGAGACTGTGATTTAAAAACAATTGCTATTAAGAAAACAAAAGAAATAAGAATAATTTTTTTCATCTGAGATATTTTTATTGATTATTTTAGTAAGTATTGTGTAATAACTAAGATTTTTGTCCTAATTTACTGATTTTCAATAAATTTTTAACAATTAACAATAGAAAGAAACCTACACCCAAAACTATAGAAGTATAAGTAATAATAATCCACCACGGAGCTAATTTCAGGACATTCCAGATAGCCCTTTTTGCTGTTAAACTGGGTATATCAGTAGGTATTCCAATTTTTAATTTATTAACTGATTCAATTTCTCCATAAACCTCATCATTTACTTTTATTACAACATCCAGATTTCCCAATTTATCTCCAGGTAAATCTTTCGGAAAATTGAAAATCGCATTTCCTTCACTGTCAGTTCTTATGGTTTTGTCAATTTGTAATTTGCCAAAATACCTGTTTACAAACAACATTATTTCTGCATCTTTTAAAACCACAACTCCTGTTGACTCATTAGCAATAACAGATACCTTAATCTTATTTGTTTTTGCATCAAAATTTAAATTAATTTTCACCAATTTGCTTTTGGTAGGGTCTGTTTTTGAAAGAACTTGAACATATTGTTTGTTAAAACTTCTGATATATGAAATTACCTTCCAGCGTTCTTCTTCAGATAAAGTATTCTTAAAATTGGGCATTGCATTTCTGCCGGTATTAAGAATATACAATAACTCTCCATCTGTTAATGCCTGAGTTAATGCAGATGATAAATCAGGTGGAGGAGGATTTAAGGTTTTTATAGCATTTGCTTTACCCATATCTCCATGGCATGATTTGCAATTTTTTGTGTAAATTGCATCACCTTCTTTTGCAGTATTATCATCAAACTTTATATAGCTGTTTTTTACCTTCTTATCAGCTGGAATATCCCAGCGTTGAGCATTTATTTGCAAACAAAAGAACGCAATAATTATAAATGCTGTCGTTATTTTTATGTTGATATTATTTCTTTGCATAATAAATGATTTATTTGGTTTCTTCTTCGTAATGCTCAATAGTTTCCTGAACTGGTATAATTGGTATCAGTTTCGATAAAGAGGTAATTATTATTAACACTAAAATTATTGGTGCTAGTGAAATAAGTGACTCTGTGAGAGTAGGAGTATAAACTTTAAAGCTGTATGGAACATTTTGTATTGGTAAAAAAGGATGTTCCATTGTTGGAATTACGATAATATATCTTTTAAACCAAGCTCCGATTATAACAAATAACGCAATAAATACCATAGGAGCAGGTTTTCTCATCTTTTTAAACAATAATAATATTATTGGAATAACAAGTCCGAATAATTGAACCGACCAAAATAAGAATGCATGACTTCCTGTAAATAAATCATGTAAATGCATAGCGTCAAATTTTTTCATTTTATAGCCGGGAACCATATATTCGTTTAAATTAAAATAAAGATATACTAATGAAACTAGGACTAATAGTTTACCCATTTTATCAAAATGCATATCTGTAATGTAATCTTTAAGGTTGTATGAGTTTCGGTAAACAGCCATAGCAATAATAACCGCAGCAGAACCGGAAACAAAGGCTCCGGAAACAAAATATGGTCCGAAAATACTACTATCCCATCCTATCCTTGAAGTACTAGCAAATAACCATGAAGTTACAGTATGTATAGCTAATGCTACAGGAATAATTAAAATTGATAAAATAAAAATAGATTTTTTGATAATTTTTTCTTGTTCAACTGAACCTATCCAATTAAGTGAAAGGAATTTATAAATATTCCTGAGATACTTTGGTGTTTTATCTAATTTTTCATAACAGATTTTCATATCAGGTATTAAAGGCAAATAAAGCAATAAAGTACTAATAAGTACATAAACTGTTACAACCGTAACGTCCCATAATATCGGAGATTGAATTCTTCCGTAAAGAAAAACATTAATTAGTCGTTCAGGACGCCCCATATCCGAAACAATTACCAAACCTGCAACTGCGGCAAAAGCAAGAGCTATAATTTCGGCAATTCTGGCTAAAGGAGCAGCCCATTTGGCACCCGAAAGTATAAGTACCGAACTAATAAGCATCCCAATTAAACTGGTTGCTACAAAAAACACAAAGTTGGATATATACATTCCCCATGAAACGTAATCGCCTAGTCCTGTAACTATTAACCCATTTTCTAATTGAGTTGCATAAGCGTATAAGCAAATAGCAAATGTTGTTAACAGGAAACCCATCCATAGTTTAAAACTATAATTAAGCCTGATATGACTCAATAAATCAGATGTTATTTTATTTTGTTTTAATTGATCTATCATATAATAATAAATTATGCATGATTATTTTCAATATGTTCTTCAGCTTCAGGTTTGTCTATATCTTGAAAGGGTGCTATTCTGTTTTTGGGAGGTAAATAATATACTCTTGGATCTGTGCCTAATTCGGGCATTAATCTATAACCTGCATTATCTTCCAATAACTTTTTAAATCTAACCGTTTCTTTTGTTGTTCCATTGGTTACTGCATCTTCATTTTCATCACCAAAATAATAAACACCATTAGGACATGCAGATACACAATAAGGCATTTTACCTTCTCGTAACATATCTGCACTAAAACAACATTTACTAACAGTACCTTTTTTCTGTGGTACATTAAGTTCTGCGTTGTAAACAAGATCTTTGTCTTCTTCAGCATGAAGTGGTTCTGTCCAATTGAATACTCTTGCACTATAAGGACAAGCTGCTATACAAAAACGACACCCTATACATCTCTCATTATCAATCAATACGATGCCATCTGGTCTTTTATAGGTTGCATCCACAGGACAAACCGCAACACAAGGAGGATTGTCGCAATGCTGGCATGGTTTTGCCATATAAAATGGAGGTGTATTTTTAGACTCCTGCATTTTTAACACATTGATATGATGTTGTTCTGGTCGTAAACGATGTGCGTCCTGACATGCACTCATACATTTACGTGCATTTTTGCATTTAGACAAATCAACAACCATTACCCAACGCTTTCCAGATATTCCTTCACGTGCTTGCTTTTGAAGAAAAGTAAGGTCATCGGCTTTAAATTTCTTTACTTTAGTTGCATCATTTTTATCGATTTCAAGGAGTTCGTTTTCAGCTGTAAGTACTTTAACTCTTGCACCTGGTGTTTTCTTCTTATCATAATTGATACCTGCTAAAATAGCAGTTCCTGCTAAAACTGTTCCAACACCAATAATTCCAACTTCTTGTAAGAACTCTCTTCTAGTTTTCATTTTATGATTTTCTTCTTTTTCGCTCATTCCTTCCATTAATTCAGATTAATAAATAGAGATTTATTGATACAAAGATAATAATATGTTTGTGATTATTATATTTCCTAAATAATCACAAACACATTATTTGATTACGATACAAACATACAAAAATTATTTTATTATTTAATTGAAAATTTTGGGCAAATTATTCTAGATATTTAAAAATAACAAATATACTTTCATATTGTTTAAAGTGGCTTAACTATCTAAAAAAAATTATTTTGTAATAATTTTTTGCTTGTTATCCATTTATAAAACTAAA
>CAZUCB010000017.1:0-31312 GCA_964618755.1 uncultured Bacteroides sp.
TCTTTATAGGTTTCTTTAGTATTATTTACCAATACTTCCAAAGCATTAGTTTTGGGTTATAACATAAAAAGAGTTTAAAAAATAAAAACGGAATCAGTAATGGTTCCGTTTTTTTTATGAGGTATTTGCTAAAATATTTAATACAAAAGACATAATTTAGCTTTATATTTTACTTGTCTAAAATATTAAAATTTATTATGCAAATTTCCCCATCGTATTTGTTTACAATATTTTCACCAAAGGCTTCAATTTCTCCAACTGGGTCTAAAGGATCAATATATATTCCATAACCTTTGTCTGGTTTTTCCATATGTTCCTTTTTTGTAAGGCCATTAAAAAGGTAGTTGTTTTTAAATAAATCTTCATTTTTTTCATCTATTGCTCTTTTATAGGGGGTTTTGTAAATTTCTCCATCCTTATCTTTAATACTTATTATTACAAAATTTTCAATAAAAGAAATAATATTATCAAGCTCTCCAATGACTTGATTTACAAAAAAACTTATTGTTATTGGTTCTTTTAAGTTATCATAATATCTTGATTTATATGCATTACCTAATAATGTTAAAAATCTTTGGTCAAATTTTTGTGTGACGTCAAAATAACATTCAGATAATAATTCTTTTAAATCACTTATTCTATTCAAATGCACATTCTTTTCTTTACCATTTAGTATTAAAATCGCTTTTAAGTATTTTTCAATGGCTGAGCTAGCAAGTGTAATTCCTTGAAAGAAATAGCTATTGTTAAGTAAAAATCTTGCTGCAATATAATCGCGATAGCCTAATGATAAGTATGAAACACATTGAGTCTGATTATCCATAAAAATTAATTTTAAGAGTTAAGTAATATTTTAATTTAATAACTTTTAATAGCTATCTATATAAACGTAATTGCATTAAATTAAACAAAAATAAACTATTATTATATAATTAATTATTTTTATGAAGGGAAAAAGCTAATCGCCTAAGAAAATATCGCAAACAATGCCTCCTTCCCGCAATCAACATTGTCGCATTCACAGTTGACATAGTCACCCAAGAAATCGACTTCTACACAAAAGGAATCGACCTAAATTCTTTCTTTATTCAAAGCAATACAGCATCAAATTATACTGCTCTAATTCCTCCCCTTTTAGGGGAGGCTAGGAGGGGTTGTATGAGTTTGATTTAAAGTTATTATTTTGCTGTAAACAAAAATAAACAATTATTAAAAGCAATGATGGTTTTGAGGGGAAATAAGTGATAAAAGCTTTTTGATAAAATTGTGGTTCTCTTAGCGACCCCATCCCCAGCCCTTCCCCTAAAAGGAGAAGGGAGGTTCTCCGAAGTTTCTTTTTTGTTATTCAAAGCAAAGAAAAATAAAAATATATCACTGCTCTAATTCCTCCCCTTTTAGGGGAGGTTAGGAGGGGTCGTATGAAATTGTTGAAATCTACCCAATATACTCCTCAATATCTTTTAAAACCTTCGGAATATCTTTTAAAACCATTTGATTATCAAATCTTAGTACTGTTAATCCAAGTTTCTGAAGCTCATAAGTTCTATTTTCGTCTCTTTCTTTTTGTACGTCTTCCTGATGTATATTGCCATCTACTTCAATTACTAATTTTAGAGCATGACAGTAAAAATCAACGATAAACCTACCTATTGGATGTTGTCGGCGAAATCTCAATCCTTCAAATTGTTTCTTTCGCAAATGATTCCATAACGTTTCTTCGGCTTTGGTCATGGTTTTTCGTAGAATGCGTGCTCGTTTTATTATTTCTTCCGATGCACCAAAATAAAAGTTTTCTTTATTACCAAGTAATACCATCAAACAAAAATAAACAATTATTAAAAGCAATGATGGTTTTGAGGGGAAATAAGTGATAAAAGCTTTTTGATAAAATTGTGGTTCTCTTAGCGACCCCATCCCCAGCCCTTCCCCTAAAAGGAGAAGGGAGGTTCTCCGAAGTTTCTTTTTTGTTATTCAAAGCAAAAAAAATAAAAATATAGCATTGCTCTAATTCCTCCCCTTTTAGGGGAGGTTAGGAGGGGTCGCATGAAGTTGTCTTGTCCTATCAAAGTTGTAATAATTCCAAAATTTCCGAATATTTCCATTATTTTTGCATTCTAAAATAATATTAATACTTTTTATATTTAAAAAAATGAAAAAAATAATTTTTACTTTTTTAGCAATTTGTTTGCTAATCAGTCCTTTTGCCAAAGCCGACGAAGGTATGTGGTTACCCATGTTTGTATCGCGTCTCAATTACGTTGATATGCAAAAAGAAGGTTTGCATCTTACAGCCGAAGAAATATACAGTATCAACAATTCAAGTTTAAAAGATGCCATTATTCAATTTGGCAATGGATGCACTGGTGAAATAGTTTCCGCCGAAGGTTTAATTTTTACAAATCACCATTGTGGTTATGGGGCCATACAATCACACAGCACTACCCAAAACGATTATTTAACCAATGGATTTTGGGCAATGAATAAAAGCGAAGAACTTCCCAACGAAGGTCTTACCGCAAGATTTTTAGTTAGAATGGAAGACTTAACAAAAGAATTTACTTCTCAATTAAAAGGACTTAAAACCGAAAAAGAAAGAGCCGATAAAATTGCTGAACTAACTAAAATATACGAAAAAAGCATACTTAAAGAAAACGGAAATGAAGCTGTTGTAAAAAGCTTTTTCAATGGAAACGAATTTTACTTGTTTGTTTATCAGGTATTCAAAGACGTACGTTTGGTAGGTGCTCCACCTTCATCTATTGGCAAATTCGGTGCCGATACTGATAACTGGATGTGGCCTCGTCACACTGGTGATTTCAGTATTTTTAGAGTGTATATGTCACCCGAAGGTAAATCAGCAACTTTCTCTAAAGACAATGTTCCTTACAAACCAAAACATTTCCTTCCTATATCAGGAAAAGGAGTTAAAAAAGGCGATTATGCAATGATTATGGGTTATCCCGGCACCACCGATCGTTATTTAACTTCATACGGCGTTCAGTTGAACATTGATGTTAAAAATCCTAATATTGTAAAAATTCGTGAAGAAAAATTAGCTATCATGCGTCAGTTTATGAATGCAGATCCTGCAGTTCGTATTCAATATGCCTCAAAATATGCTCAAACGGCTAACTATTGGAAATATTTTATTGGTCAAACCAAAGGATTGAAACGTTTAAAAGTATATGACAAAAAGAAAGAGTTGGAAAATCAATTTGAAACCTGGGTAAATTCAAATGTACAAAATAAAGAGAAATACGGTACTGCCATGACAGATATTTCTACCGCTTATGCTGAATTAGCAAAGTTTGAATTGCAACGTTGGTATTTCCAGGAAGCAATTGCAAGAGGATCCGAAATTATTGGTTTTTCAAGAAACTTCTCTGCCTTAGCTAAAGAATTAAAAGCAGAAAAACCCGACAATGATAAGATTAAAAAAGCTATAGATGCATTAAAAGCTGCAAGTGAAAAGTTTTTTAAGGATTATAACCAAGCTACCGATAAAAAATTATTAGCTTCGATGCTAAACTTTTATTTTACTAATGTTCCCAAAGAGCAGCAACCTGAATTATTGATAAAAATTGGGTCAAAATGCAAAGGAAGTTTTACTGAATATGCAGAAGTTCTTTTCAGAAAATCAATTTTCGCTGATGTAAACAAAGTAAACAATCTGTTGTCAAAACCCAATGCAAAAACTATTGAAAAGGATATGGCTTTTGTTTTGATGAATGCGTTTTATGACAATTATTTTAAATATAACGATCAGGTGAAACAATACAACGAAATGCTCGAAAGAGGAAATCGTTTATTTGTTGCTGGTATCAGAGAAATGCAACCAGATAAAAAATTTGCACCCAATGCCAATTCTACTATGCGTGTAACCTACGGACAAGTATTGGATTATTATCCAGCCGATGCAGTTCATTATGATTATAAAACAACTTTAGATGGCCTAATGGAAAAAGAAGACCCAAACAATTGGGAATTTGTTGTTCCAGCAAAACTTAAAGATCTTTTTATGAAAAAGGATTTTGGCGATTATGCAGAAAATGGCAAAATGCCAGTAGCTTTCTTAAGCAATACCGATATTACTGGAGGAAATTCAGGAAGCCCTGTTATTAATGGTGATGGAGAATTAATTGGTTTGGCTTTTGACGGTAATTGGGAGGCAATGAGTGGAGATATTGCATTTGAACCAAACTTGCAACGCACCATCAGTGTTGACGTTCGCTATGTATTGTTTATCATTGATAAATATGCCGGTGCAAAAAACCTTATCAACGAATTAGTAATTAAGAGATAACTAAGATATCAAACAAAGATGTTGTTTTTAATAAATAGCTTCCTTTTTATTGCAAAATATAGTACAGAAGTTTCATTTTTTTATACTTTTGCTGTCTAATCATAAAAATCTAAAAAACAAACTATGGATTTATCAAAAATATTAGCTATTACAGGAAAACCAGGATTATATTTAGTAATTTCTCAAACTAAATCAGGAGCATTGGTAGAATCAATTATAGATAAGAAAAGAATTCCTGTTTTTGCAACAGAAAAATTGAGTTCTTTAAACGATATTAGTATTTTTACTACGGATGAAGATCTTCCTTTGAAAGCAGTTTTAAAAGCCATTTATGAAAAAGAAAATGGCGGGAAATGCATTGATCATAAATCAGATAACAATGCATTAAAAAAATATATGGAAGAGGTTGTCCCTAATTTTGATAAAGATAGGGTGTATGTTTCTGATATTAAAAAATTGTTTTCTTGGTATAATTTGCTTCAACAGGAAAATTTACTTGACTTTTCTGAAGAAACCGAAAATAATGAAAAAACTGAAGATAGTGCTGAAAAAGAATAATTAAAACTTTTTTAAAAATAGTCCGTTTTGCAACAGCGAGGCGGACTTTTTTATTTAATTTTGTTCCACATACAACCAAATTCAATTATTTTACGTCTAACTTTCAAATATGCATAAAAATATTTCCGAGGAAAAGCTAATAGAAGGATGTATAGAAGGAAATCGCTATGCACAAAAAATGCTTTTTGAGAAGTATCGTTCTTTGATGTTTGCTATTTGTATGCGTTATGCTAAAAGCAAGAATGAAGCAGAAGATGTTATGATCGAAGGATTTATGAAGATTTATTCAAGTTTGAATGATTTTAAAAGAAAAGGATCTTTTGAAGGATGGTTGAAAAGAATAATGGTTAATGCGGCAATCAATAATTACCGCTCTAATTTGAAACATTATTATAACAGTACAATCGATGATGATAATTTTCTTGAACTTAAAGATGAAAAAGATAATTTTAAAACCAATTATTCAGCAGAATATCTCATTAATCTAATTCAAGGATTGCCTGATGGTTATCGAATGGTTTTTAACTTATATGAAATCGAAGGATATAGTCATAAAGAAATTGCCGAAATAATGAATATTTCGATAAGCACTGCAAAAACACAATTGTTTTATGCAAAAAAAACCTTGCAAAAAAAACTGACAAAAATTAATCAGGACGAAATGTATTAAAGTATTAAAGTATAAAGTATAAAGGGAAACAATTAATAATAATATAAGAATCCAAAATCTTTTTGGAAATTGAAAAAAACACAAAATAAATAAATGAATAACGAAATTGATAATATAGGGGATTTGTTCAGAAACACACTAAAAGATCATCATATTGATAGTGATGCTCATTTATGGAGTAGATTGGAAACCCAATTATCTGCTCAGCCTCCTATTTCTGTTCCAAAGACTTCTGTAATTCATCACTTAACATGGATAAAAGCTGCTGTAGCTGCTTCTGTTATTATAAGTGCTGCGCTTGCGTTTAATTATATTTATTTACCATTAAAAAATGCAACAAATAATTCGGATTCAAACAAAACCATTGATACTATTGAAAACAAAATTGATTCACCCTTAGTTCAAAACGAAATTCAAAATTCACAAATAGAAACAAAACAAAATTTAATAAGTACTCCAAACAAACTGATAGTTTCAAAAAAAGACACGAAAACTGATGATAATAGTTTTTTAGTAAATAATAATTCAGCTTCTTCTCAGACTGATAATCCTACAATAATTAGTCAACAAAATAACACATTTGCAAACACTTCCGCAAATTCGGTTGCAAATAATTCTACAACACAGAACAATAACGCAATTAAGGCTATTCCTAAAAAAGACAGTATTCAACAGCCAATAAATAATAATTTTGTTAGAAATCAAAGCGAAACAATTCAGCAAAATACGACTTCTTTTCAAGAGTCGCAAAAAGATAATGATTTAATTAAAGATGCTGATATTCCTAATGTTTTTACACCCAATAGTGATGGGGTTAATGATTATTTTGTTATTAAAAATATCGAAAAATGCAACAGTAATCATTTGGTGATAAAAGACAGAAATGGAAGAACTATATTTGAGAAATTAAATTATCAAAACGATTGGGATGGACACAATGTAGCTGATGGTGTTTACTTCTTTTTCTTAAAATATAATGCAAACAATAATAATTTGGGGAAAATGGGTAGTATAACAATTAAAAGACAATAGTTTAATTGATTAATTTGTAACTATTTATAACATTATATAGAGGTCCTTCTTTTCGCAATATGCTTTCAAAAAGAAATATTTCATTTACATTTACAGTTTGAATTTCCGAAAAATTATTTTTTTTAATAATTTTATTAAATTGCTCTTTATCTGTTAAATAATTAATCCTTCCAAGTGTAAGGTGAGGTACAAAGTTTTGTCTATCCCTTTGAAATCCAATTGTTTTAAGGTTGTTTAATACAGTTTCCGCAAGATTTATAAGTTCATTGTTTTTAGTTATTCCAAGCCAAACTATTTTTGGTTGGTAGCTACTTCCAAAAATTCCTAAGTTTGAAATTTCAAAAGAAAAAGAAGCCGTATTTGAAATTATATTTCTAATAAATAAGCTAATCTCGTCAATTTTAACTTCTTCCGTTTCTCCAAAAAATTTCAATGTAAGATGTAAATTGTTGGAATCAACCCATTTAATATTATCATTCTTTAAATCAAAACGAAGATTGTAGAATAACTTATTAAAGTTTTCGTTTGGAGGGATTTTGATAGCCAAAAAAATACGTTTCATTTTGCAAAAGCAAGAATAAAATTATGATTGCTTTGTAATTGAAAATTCAGCTTCGCCTTCTTTAAAAGCTAACCAATTGATAATTCGATAGGAGAGTTCTTCAGTAAGGATATCAAAATCGAGTTCATATAAAAAATGACTTTCATTTGAAGTGTATTTTTCATGATGACCTTTTGGTAAGTATTTTTCTTTATATTCTATGTCAACCTTGCCCATTTCTTTTGAAATAGAAAAGTAAATTACACGAATATGTTTAAATCGAAATACTTCTTTACCAAAAAATAAAAATCTCATTTTGCGAATAGAAACTCTTTTGCTGGAAGAAAAAACAGTTAATTTGTTATCGAAATCGGTTTCTTTCAATCTTGCATCAATCTCAATAAACTCACTTCTTTCTTCTTCTGGTAAACTATTTACTTTTTTTACCATTCCATTTAATTTAAAAATAAAATTGTCAAAGAGTTTACCATTTTTTTGGTAATTGGCAGCAGCTTTTTCTTTCTTTACTTGAACCCTTTTTTTTGCTTTTTCTGATAAGGCTTCTTGTTTTTGCTCTTGTTCTTCAATTTCTTCTAACCAATTTTTCATAATTGAAAATAAATAATGCAAATAATTTTTTGCAAAAGTAAATAAAAAAATAATCTTATAAATATCTAAAACGTATTGTTTTTAATCTTATTATAACAAATCAACATAATTATTTAAAAATCTTTAGTTAATATTGCTTAATTGCAATTATTATTATACTTTTGCACGTTCAAAAAAAATTAACTAACATTAATGTAAAATAACATGCAGAACAAAGGAGCTATCAAAATTTTTGCAATTCTATTCGCTTTTGTTTGTTTATATCACTTATCTTTTACTTATAAAACTTATCGTATAGAAAAAGATGCACGTGAATATGCAAACAACCAAGAAGTGTTGCGTTTAGCTAAGCAAATGGCAAACGGAGATATTCTTAAAGAAAATTTCTATGTTGATTCATTATCAAAAGCACGCGAAAAGTATTACTTAGATTCATTACAGAACGAAGTAATTTACAACCTTGGTATTAGGAAATATACTTACAAAGAGTGTAAAGAAAGAGAAATAAACTTAGGTTTAGATTTAAAAGGAGGGATGAATGTAACCCTTGAAGTATCAATGGTTGACATCATAAAAACAATGTCGGGTCATAGCAAGGACAGCACATTTAATAAAGCGATTAATTTAGCTTTGATAAAACAAAAGAGTTCTCAAACCGATTTTGTAACTCTTTTTGCAGAGTCTTTTAAAACAATTGACCCAAATGCAAAAATGGCTGCTATTTTTAGTTATGAACTAAAAGATAAAATTAAAGTTAATTCTACCAATGAAGAAGTAATTGCTGCAATTCGTAAAGAAACTGGTGATGCTTTCGACAGAACTTTCCAGATATTACGTCAACGTATTGATAAATTTGGGGTAACACAACCAAATATTCAAGCTTTGAAGCAATCTGAAAGAATCTTAGTGGAGTTGCCTGGTATTAAAGATCCAGAACGTGTAAGAAAATTGTTACAAGGTACAGCACAATTAGAATTTTGGGAAACTTTTGATTTTAAGGAATTGGCTCAAACATTTGTAGATGCTGACAAATTGCTAGTTTCAGCTCAATCTTTAGATAAACTTGGAGAAACTGATTCTCTTACAAAAGACACAACTCTTTTGCCAAATAGTAAAAAGGATACGGTATTAGCAAAAAATGATAAAGATACTGCTAGTAAAACTCTACTTGATAAATTAAAGAAAGATACATCCAAAGTAAATAATAAAAATGAAAAATCTCGTGAAGAATGGGCAAAAGAACATCCTTTATTTTCAGTTTTACAATTAAATTTGGATGAAAAAAATATTCCAAGAGAAGGTCCTGTTGTTGGTTTAGCAAATTCAAAAGACATTCCAAAAGTTGAAAGATTATTAGAATTAACAAAAAAATCATTTCCACATAATCTTAAATTATTATGGTCTGCCAAACCGATTCAGGATGGTACCAACATCTATCAATTGGTTGCAATAAAAGTTTCTTCACGTGATGGTTCTCCTGCATTAGGGGGTGATGTTATAACTGATGCTCGTCAGGATTTTAGTCAAAATGGAGGTAATGAAATTGCTATGGCTATGAATGCTGAAGGTGCAAAAACATGGAAAAATCTAACTGGAGCAAATATTGGGAAAAGTGTTGCGATTGTACTTGATAATATTGTATATTCTTACCCCACTGTTAATTCTGAAATTTCAGGTGGTCGTTCATCTATTACAGGAAGGTTTACATTAGAAGAAGCAAAGGATTTAGCAAATATTTTAAAAGCTGGTAAATTACCTGCTCCTGCCAAAATTGTTCAAGAAGCCGTTGTTGGTCCATCTTTAGGTAAAGAAGCTATCAATGCAAGTTTAATGTCTTTCATTGTAGCATTTCTAATGGTTCTTTTATATATGTTCTTATTCTATAGTGGAGCAGGTTTAATTGCTAATGTGGCATTGGTTGCCAATATCTTCTTTTTAATGGGTGTGCTTTCATCTATAGGTGCTGTATTAACTCTTCCTGGTATTGCAGGTATTGTGCTTACTTTGGGTATGGCGGTAGATGCTAATGTTATTATTTATGAGCGTATCAAAGAAGAAATTCGTGCGGGCAAAGGAATGCGATTAGCCATTGATGATGGGTATAAACACGCTTATTCTGCAATTATTGATGGTAACGTTACTACTTTATTAACAGGGATTATTCTGTTTATCTTTGGTTCAGGTCCAATTCAGGGTTTTGCAACTACTTTGTGTATTGGTATTTTAACATCTTTGTTCTGTGCTATCTTTATCAGTAGGTTGATTATTACATGGATGCTCGATCATAATAAAACGCTGACATTAAGCCACAAAATAACTGCAAATTTCTTACAAAATACCTCAATTGATTTTATTAAAATCAGAAAAATTGGATATTATGTTACTGGTATTTTGCTTATTATAAGTACTTTTTCATTAATTATCAAAGGTGTTAATTATGGAGTCGATTTTAAAGGTGGAAGAACGTATGTTGTTCGTTTTGATCAAGATGTCAAGTTAGCAGAAGCACGTCAGGCATTAACAAAAGAGTTTGGAGAAACTCCTGAAATTAAAACTTTTGGACCCAATACTCAAATAAAAGTTACTACTAAATGGGGTATGGATAATGTATCTATTCCTGCAGCAGCTGCTGATTCTATTGTTTTACAAAAACTATATAACGGGCTTAAACCTTTTTACAAAACTCCAATTGAGGAAAAACTATTTAAAACCGATAGTGATGATAAACAAATAGGTAAAATGAGTTCTGAAATGGTAGGTCCAACTATTGCTGATGATATCAAGAAATCGGCTTTATGGGCAGTGTTTTTCGCCCTAATTGCAATTTTTGTTTATGTTGCCATTCGTTTTAAGAAATGGGAATATGGTTTTGGGGGTGTGTTCGCATTGTTCCACGATGCTTTTATAACCTTAGGCGTTTTCTCTTTGTTTAATGGAATATTGCCATTTAACTTAGAAGCTGATCAGGCATTTATTGCGGCAATTCTTACAATTATTGGTTATTCTATCAATGATACTGTAATTATCTTTGACCGTATTCGTGAATACATAGGTTTATATCCAAAAAGAGATATGGGAACTAATATCAATAATGCTATTAACAGTACATTGGGTCGTACTGTAAACACTGCTGGAACAACATTAGTTGTATTATTAATGATTTTTATGTTTGGTGGAGAAGTTATTAGAGGTTTTACTTTTGCTTTACTATTTGGTATTGCAATAGGAACATACAGTTCAATTTTTGTAGCAAGTCCAATATCTTATGATATTATTAAATGGAAACAAGCAAGAAGAGAAAAGAAATTAAATGAAGTTAAAAAAGTAAAATAATTGCTTTTACATATTTATAACTCCGACTATTAAAATTATTTTATAGTCGGAGTTTCTTTTTTATGTATTTTTGTATTTATTTTATTATTATTTTTATATTTTAAAAGAAAAAATCATTACTTTAGCGTCGTGTATTATAACTTAAACATATAAGTATTATGAAAGCCTATAAAGCCATCATTTTAACCATTTTCATCTCTTCATTTATTTCTTTAACTGCCACAGCTCAAAGAAATTACACCCAAGAAGCGGATGACGCTTTTAAATTGGAGCAATTTAATGTTTCAATTGATAAGTATAAGAAAGCTTACACAAAAGTAAAGCAAAATAGAGCAGAAAAAAATAGAATTCTTTTTCAGATAGCAGAAGCATACCGATTAACGAATAATACAAAGAATTCTGAAATAGCTTATAAAAGAGCTATTAAATCTAATTATTTTAAACAAGAACCAAAAGTTTACTTATACTTGGCAGATGCTCTTAGAGTTAATCAAAAATATGATGAAGCTTCAGAAGCTTATCAAAAATATTTAAAGTTAGCACCAACAGATGAAAAAGGACTTAATGGTTTATCCTCTTGTAAAGTTGCTGCCGAATGGGTTAACAAACCTACTCGTTATGTTGTAACAAACATGAAACGCTGGAATACACGTGATAATGAATGGGCACCAACTTTTGGTGATAGGAAGAAATACAATGAATTAATTTTTACTTCAACAGGCAGTGGTGTTACAGGAAAAGGTGAAGATGCTTGGACTGGTGCAGGATTTTCTGATTTTTTTATTTTAAGTCAAGACAGAAGAGGTAATTGGGATGCTCCTCAATTATTAGAAAATGAGTTGGTTGTTAATACTGAAGTGAATGAAGGCGAAGCTACTTTTAATGAAAATGGATCTGCAATTTATTTTACACGTTGTGGTGTAGAAAAGAAAAAAAGACTTGGTTGTCAGATTTATACTTCAAAGAAGAAAGGAAAAGGATGGGATGAAGTTACAGCCGTTGATTTAGGCTCAGAAGATTATGATTATGTACATCCTACTATTAGTGGAGATGAACTTACAATTTATTTTTCATCCAATATTCCAAATGGTTTAGGAGAATTTGATATTTGGGTTGCAAAGAGAGACAAAAAAACAAAACCTTTTGGAACTCCAGTAAATTTAGGACCTAATGTTAATACAGTTGGAAAAGAAATGTTCCCAACACTGAGATCTGATACTGCTTTGTATTTTTCATCCAATTCTCGCATTGGACTTGGTGGTTTTGATATTTATAAAACTGTGAAAGTAAAAGACGAATGGACGCTTGCTCAAAATATGGGTTCTCCGGTTAATTCTTATGGCGACGATATGAGTATGATATTTTACCCTGATGGGGAAAGAGGTTTCCTTGCTTCAAATAGAAAAGAAGGACGTGGTGGTGATGATTTATGGTCTTTTGTTCTTCCTCCATTGTTATACACATTACAAGGAACGTTGCGTGATGATAACACCTTACAATTACTCGAAGGTGTTGTTATTAAAATGACAGGTTCAGATGGAACTACTATTGAAACCAAAACCAATAAAAAAGGGATTTATAAATTTGATGATAAACAAGTATTAACGAATGTAACTTATACATTATCAGTAAAAAAAGACAAATTTTTTGGTGAAGAAGGTAAGATTTCTACAGTTGGATTAAATGCAAATAAAGATTTTACGTATGATTTTAAATTAAGACCTATTCCTAAAGATCCAATCTTACTTCCTGAAATATTGTACGATTTAGCGAGATGGGAGCTCAAAGAACAATATCAGGATTCATTGATTGATCTTATTAAAACGTTAGAAAAAAACCCAACTATTGTTATTGAATTACGTTCTCATACTGACTCACGTCGTATCCCAATGACTAATGATACATTATCTCAAAGAAGATCGCAAAGTGTTGTTGATTATTTAATTTTGAGAGGTATTCCTTCAGGACGTTTGGTTGCTAAAGGATATGGAGAAAAAATTCCACGTACTTTATCTTCGCAAACTGCTTCTACTTATAAAGGAAAAACGTTTACATTTCCAGCCGGTGTTACCTTAAACGATGAGTATGTAAAAGCTATTAAAAACGTTGATGAAAGAGAAGCTGCTTATCAACTGAATCGTAGAACAGAGTTTACTATTTTACGCGACGATTTTGTTCCCATGCCTAAAAATGATACTTTGCCAATAGGTAATGTTTCTATTGTTAACAATCCATTGGAAAACACTGTTGAATATACAGTAGGAGCGAATGGTGTTCAGGAAATTCCTTGTATTATCAACAATGTATCGTTAAAAATGGCTATTGATGAAAAAGCAAAAAGCACGACTATTTCTTATGATGATGCGATTATATTTTTACAAGCAGGACGTATAAATAAAAATGATTTCAAAGAAAATGAAAAAGCAATAGATAAAGAAGGTAATATTATTGAAAAATCTACACTTATTATCAAATCAATTAAACTTGGAAACTCTGAGATTAAAGATATAGAGGCAATTGTAATGAAAAATATGAAAGTTTCGCTGATAATTGACAAAGCTAATTTGAATAAATTTGGCGAAATTACGATCGATAAAACAAAGAAGATAATAACTATCAATTAATTAAAAATAAGTAGTTAAAACATCCCGATTCGCAGTCGGGATGTTTTGTTTATAGCCATGAGCAATCCATTAAAATACGATTTAAGAGGTGTTTCAGCGTCAAAAGACGATGTGCACAACGCTATTAAAAATATTGATAAAGGCTTATTCCCAAAAGCATTTTGCAAAATAGTACCCGACTTATTAGGAAATGATGAAAATTATTGCAATATAATGCATGCCGATGGAGCAGGTACAAAATCTTCATTAGCTTATGTTTATTGGAAAGAAACGGGTGATATTTCTGTATGGAAAGGTATTGCCCAAGATGCTATTGTGATGAATCTGGATGATTTATTATGTGTTGGAATTACAGATAATATTTTACTTTCATCTACAATTGGAAGAAATAAAAATTTAATTCCAGGGGAAGTTATTGCTGCTATTATTAATGGTACCGAAGAATTTTTGCAAGAATTACGCAACAATGGGATTGGTATTTTTTCTACAGGAGGAGAAACTGCAGATGTTGGCGATTTGGTTAAAACTATTATTGTTGATTCTACAGTAATTGCTCGTGCTAAGCGAAGCGATATTATTTCTAATCATACTATTCAAAAAGGTGATATTATTGTAGGATTAGCTTCCGATGGTAAAGCATACTATGAAAACTTTTACAACTGTGGTATGGGAAGTAATGGATTAACCTCTGCCCGTCATGATGTTTTTCATAAAAGATATGCAGAAAAATATCCTGAAAGTTATGACAATAGCATAAATAAAGATTTAGTTTATTCCGGAAATCTATCACTCACAGATAATACTGAAATTAAAGGTATTGATGCTGGTAAAATGGTATTGTCTCCTACACGTACTTATGCTCCCGTTATAAGAAAAATATTAGAAGTTCATAAACAAAATATTCATGGTTTGATACATTGTAGTGGTGGTGCACAAACAAAAATACTTCATTTTGTTGAAAATCTACATATCATCAAAGATAATTTATTTGAAACTCCTGCTCTTTTTAGAATGATTCAATCTCAATCTCAAACTCCTTGGAATGAAATGTATAAAGTATTCAATATGGGACATCGTATGGAAATATACATTCAACCTGAATACGCTGAGGAAATCATTGCAATTTCAAAATCCTTTGGAATTGATGCAAAAGTAGTTGGATATTGTGAAAATGCCATAAAAAAATCTGTTACTATCAAATCTGTTTATGGCGAGTTTAAATATTAGTATAAATTACTGTATACTTCTATAAATAAAAAAAAGCCGATTTTAAATCGGCTTTTTTTTATTTTATAATTTGATTATTACAGTTTACGTTTTACTTCGGTTTCTTCGTAACCTTCAACAATATCTCCGACTTTAATATCATTGAAATTATCGATGTTCAATCCGCATTCAAATCCAGTACTTACTTCTTTTACGTCGTCTTTAAAACGTTTCAACGATCCTAACCTACCAGTATATACTACAATACCATCGCGAATAATTCTAATCTTAGTGTTTCTTGTAATTTTCCCGTCAAGTACCATACAACCTGCAATGGTACCAACTTTGGTAATTTTAAATACTTCACGAATTTCGATATTACAAATAATTTTTTCAACTATATCAGGTGAAAGCATACCTTCGATAGCTGCTTTGATTTCGTTGATAGCTGTATAAATAATTGAATATAAACGTATATCTATCTGTTCTTGTTCAGCTAATTTACGAGCACTCATTGAAGGCCGAACTTGGAAGCCAATAATTATAGCTTCTGAAGCAGATGCTAACAATACATCAGATTCTGTAATTTGACCAACTGATTTATGGATAACCTGAACCTGAACTTCAGCATTTGAAAGTTTTAGCAATGAATCTGCTAATGCCTCAACTGATCCATCCACATCACCTTTCACAATAATATTTAGTTGTTTAAAATCGCCAATCGCAATACGACGACCAATTTCATCCAATGTAATGTGTTTCTGAGTTCTGATGCCTTGTTCACGTTGTAGTTGTAAACGTTTGCTGGAAATATCCTTTGCTTCACGTTCGTCAGTCAATACATTAAATTTATCACCAGCTTGTGGAGCTCCGTTTAAACCCAATAACAATACAGGAGTGGAGGGTCCGGCGGTTTTGACAAGTACATTTCGCTCGTTATACATTGCTTTTACTTTTCCATAAGTAGAACCAGCTAATACAACATCTCCGATTTTTATTGTTCCATCTTGAACCAATATTTTTGCTACATATCCACGACCTTTATCAAGTGATGATTCAATAACGGTTCCGATAGCTTTTTTATTAGAATTTCCTTTTAAATCAAGTAATTCAGCTTCTAACAATACTTTTTCAAGTAATTGTTCTACATTAATACCTTTTTTAGCAGAAATCTCCTGACTTTGATATTTTCCACCCCAATCTTCTACTAAAATATTCATTTGAGCCAATCCTTCTTTTATTTTTTCAGGATTTGCATTGTCTTTATCTATTTTGTTGATAGCAAATACAATAGGAACATTTGCTGCTTGAGCATGATTAATAGCTTCAATGGTTTGAGGCATTATTTTATCATCACTTGCAACCACTATTATAGCAACATCAGTAACTTTAGCTCCACGAGCACGCATTGCTGTAAATGCTTCGTGACCAGGTGTGTCTAAGAACGTTATTTTTTTACCATTTGGCAATTTAACTTCATAAGAACCGATATGTTGGGTAATACCTCCTGCTTCTCCTGCAATTACATTTGAATGTCTGATATAGTCGAGTAAAGAGGTCTTTCCGTGGTCAACGTGTCCCATTACTGCAACAACAGGAGCTCTTGGAAGTAAATCTTCTTCATTATCTGTATCTTCAGAAATATTAATAGCATCCAATACTTCAACGCTAACAAAGTCAACCTTGTAACCAAATTCATCAGCAACAATATTAAGTGCTTCTGCATCCAAACGTTGATTAATAGAAACAAACATACCTAAAGACATACAAGTAGAGATAACACTTGTTACCGGTACATCCATCATGCTGGCTAATTCATTTGCTGTAACAAACTCAGTAACTTTAATGATTTTCTTTTCTTCAAGTTGTTTTTGTTGATCATCTTGAAATTGCTGGCTAACCTGACTTCTTTTTTCTCTACGGTATTTCGATGTTTTCGATTTACCCAAAGGGTTCATGCGTGCTAATGTTTCTTTAATTTGCTTTTCAATTGCATTATCATCAACAACAGCTTTTGTAACTTTAAATTCGCTTTTCTTCTTACCTTTGGTTTCTTCTTTTACTTTATGTCTTACACCATCTGTTTTAGGTGCGTCAGGCTTTTTATTTAAAGCATTGATATTCTCAACTGCTTTATTTTTCTCTTTGATACGAGGTCTCTTCTTATCTGTATGTTTATCTGAAGATGAAGCAACAGGTTGTTTTTTAATTTGAGGTTTGTTAAATTCAGTAAGATCTATTTTTCCTTGAATTTTTGGACCTTCTAATTTTGTATATTTTGTTTGAATAAAATTATCCTGTTTTGCATCTTTATCTATAACAACTTCTTCTATTATTTCTTGAGCTTGTATTTCTTCTGGTTCTGCAATTGGAATTTTTAATTCAACGATTTCTTCCTGAAGTGGTTCTTCTTGCTTGTTTTTAAAATCTGCTTTTTTCTTTACTTTTTCTTTCTCTTTTTCTGCCTTAGTTTTTTTGTCGGGTTTAGTTTTTAGATTTATTTTTGATAAATCAAGCATTCCAACAATTTTTATTTTATTTTCAGAATCAATTTCTTGTTGGATATTATCTTCTGTTGATTGAATGGCTTCTTCAGTTATTTCCTCTAAAACAGGAGCAACAGGCTCTTCTTTTAGTTCAATAATTTCTTCTTTTTCTATTTCAATTATTGGCTCTTTTTCCTCTTTAATAAAAGTTACAGATTCTTCAACAATGTCTTGAATTTCAACAACTGGTTCAACAACTATTTTGGGTTGAGAGATCTTAATAATAGGTTGTTCAATTTCTTCCTCTTTTGGAACAATTGGTTCTGTCTTTTTTATATCATTAGTAGGAATAGCACTTTTTACATGAGTATCGTGATAATCTTCTTCGTCATGTTTATGCTTCTCTTTCTCAATTGTTTCAATAGACAAAGTTTGACGGTTTGTAAATTCCAATCCAATTTTCTTGGCTTCTTCTTTTACATTTTTTTCAGATTGAAACTCTTTTAGCAAAAGTTCATACATGGTATCCGAAATTTTTGTATTTGGATTATTTTCCACTGCATGCCCTTTCTTTAAAAGAAAATCAACAACAGTAGAAATACCTATGTTGAATTCTTTTGCTGCTTTGCTCAATCGGATGTTTTTATTTTCCTCTGCCATCTTTTTTTTATTTTTATTCCCTGATATTGCAGTTCCTATATTTATTATGCTTTGAAGGTATGTTAGTATTTTCAAGGATTTATTCAAATTCTGATTTCAATATTCTAACAACTTCATTAATCGTCTCTTCTTCTAAATCAGTACGTTTTACTAATTCTTTTACACTTATGTCGAGAACACTTCTGGCTGTATCACAACCGATATTTTTTAACTCATCAATAATCCATTGATCAATTTCGTCTGCAAATTCTTGTAAATCAACATCTTCTATATAAGAATCTGTGTCGCGATAAACATCAATTTCGTAACCTGTTAGCTTTCCCGCAAGTTTGATGTTGTAACCACCTTTTCCAATGGCTAATGAAACCTGATCGGGTTTCATAAATACATCGGCTCTTTTGGTTTCTTCATCTATTTTGATGGATGATATTTTTGCAGGGTTCAATGATCTGGTAATGTATAATTCAGGATTGTTGGTGAAATTAATTACATCGATATTTTCGTTTCTTAATTCTCTAACAATACCATGAATACGACTACCTTTCATTCCCACACAAGCTCCTACTGGATCAATACGATCATCATATGATTCAACTGCAATTTTAGCTTTTTCACCTGGAACTCTTACAATGTTTTTAATAGTGATTAGTCCATCATAAACTTCTGGTACTTCGGCTTCAAATAATCTTTCTAAGAAAACCGGTGAAGTTCTTGATAAGATAATATGTGGTGTATTATTACGCAATTCTACTTGTAATACAACTGCACGGATAGCATCTCCTTTTCTGTAAAAATCAGATGGAATTTGTTCTGATTTAGGTAATAATAATTCAATACCTTCATCATCCAGCACCATCACTTCTTTCTTCCACACTTGATATACTTCACCTGTGACAATTTCACCTATTTTTTCACTATATTTTTTATATACATTGTTTTTTTCGTATTCTTGTATTTTAGAAACCAAATTTTGACGAATAGCTAAGATTTCTCTTCTTCCAAAATCTTTCATTTTTATTTCTTCGGTAACCTCTTCACCTATTTCAAAATCGGGTTCAATTTTTATAGCTTCAGAGTATTCGATTTCTAAATTGTCGTCTTCCGACATACCATCTTCTACTATTACTCTGTTACGCCATATTTCCAAATCACCTTTGTCGATGTTTACAATAATGTCGTAATTATCATCTTGACCATATTTTTTAATCAACATGCTTCTAAACACGTCTTCCAAAATACGCATCATGGTTTCACGATCAATATTTTTAAATTCTTTAAACTCAGAAAATGATTCTACTAAATTAATATTCTCCATTTTAATTCATTTTTTAAAATGTTATCAGTTTATTTGAATGTTATAACAACTTTTGTTTCTTTAATATCCTTGAAATCAATGATTTTGTTCAAATCAATAATTTCATCGGTTTTCTTTTTCTTTTTTGATGGAAGTAATTCCAATGTGATGTTTTTATCGTCAACAACTTTTAAAATGCCACATAGTTTAGTGTTGTCGTTTAATTTAACATCTACAGTTCTTCCAATATTTTTGATATATTGACGATTTACTCGCAAACTTAAATCCAATCCGGCAGAGGAAACATCCAATTCAAAATCTTCTGTTTCACGATCAAGATTTGACTCGATTTTGCGACTTAATGCGATACAATCAGTAATGGTTACACCATTGTCACCATCAATAAAAACGATGATTTTATTAAAGGGGCTAACACTGAATTCAACCAAAAACTTATCAGTTCCTGTAAGATGCTCTTCAATTAAATCGGCTATTTTTTGTTTGCTAATCATATTTTTTTGTAATAAAAGAGGGGACATTTAGTCCCCTCAATATCTTTTCTCTGCTGATATTCACTCAAAAGTGAGATTTGAATACCAATACCAAATCAGCGGCAAAGATAGTATAAATCTTTTAATTATGTATAAATATTTTTAAAATATTATTATCTTACTTTTTTATAGTTCAATTTTAATATTAAATGGGTTACTCCATTTATATGCAATAATTTCAGAGAAATACAACATTACTTTAAATCTATGTATTTGATTCTTTTGAAATTCTTTTATTTATTAAGTCCCATGTTTGGGTAATAAGGAAACTTTCATCCATGAAACCAACTATAGTTTCAAAACGTTTCATAGGAATGGCAAAGGAAAGATGTCTTTTTTTTACGTAAGGACGGGCTGATGAATCAAACAAACCCAATATACAATCGGGCTCTTCCTTTTGATTTTCGAGCAAGGGGTACTGTATGACAGATCCACAGCCTGCACTAAAAGGCGTTTTTACTCCATAAAGGTCGGTTCGGTCGTAATTGGCAAGGGTAAATAGTCCGGCTAATACGTCAGGATTAGCAAAGAAAAGAATAATTTCAGGATGATCTTCCTCATTTAGCAGTTCAAAAGGCTTGGCGATGAGCCAGCTTGCGGAAGCTTTTAAAATAGATGTGTTTTTCATAAGTTCCAAGACAGTTTCAGGATTTTTTTTATAGCGTTCTCCTTCCATTTTCCCCTCAATTCCATAAGAAAGAAAAAATTCAAATCCAGGTCTTAGTTGGTCTGCAAATCCACAATACTTTAAACCGCCACCGCAACCAATATGCTCTGCATTAAAAGCCAGAGATTTACCCTTTGATACAAGTGAGAGATCTGCTATCATACAATGATGTGCCTGAAATTTTTTAGCAGGCTCAGCATGATGCAAGTTATTGCTAAAAAATAAGGCAATGGGTAAGGGTGCATTGACAAAATATTTTTTCCAATTTTGGATAAATGTTGATTTTAGGATTTCATTCATACTTTTTCAATTAAATAAACTATCTGATAAAATGCATATAATCTTTCTTTTCAGATTTAGGAGCTTCAATCGTAAGTGAGCTAGCCTCTTTCATTTTCAACAACCAGGCTACATTTTTTCCTAACACCCGCATAATCTGGCTTCCTTCAATGTCCTGACATACCTCTCCTGGGCTTCGTCCATGTATAACATTCCAATAATTAGAAGTGGCAATAATCATTTCATTATAAGTGAGATAATGATTAAGATTGTCAAAAGTAACAGAACCACCAGTTCTGCGGACAGCAACCACAGCTGCAGCAACTTTTTGGCGAAACAGGTTGCCATTTGCACCAGAAACATAAAAGAGTCTGTCTAAAAAACATTTCAAAGTTCCTGCTATTCCTGAATAGTAAACAGGAGAGCCAATAATTATACCATCTGCCTGTTTAATTTTTTGCATCCATAGGTTCAAATCATCGGTTTCAATAATGCATTTTTCATCTTTGTTAATGCTACAATTGCCACAGGCTGTGCAACCATGTATCAGTTTATGACCAATATGTAGTATTTCAAACTCAATACTTGCTGCCTTAATTTCATCACCTACCATGCTCAAAGCATGAAAAGTATTTCCTTCTTTTTTTGGACTTCCGTTTATTGCTATAACTTTCATTCAATTACAACTTTTATATTTTTTTATCTTTACTTTTTCAACAAGTCGCGGATTTCTCTCAACAATATTTGCTCTTCTGTAGGTGGAGGAGGTTCAATAATTATAGCAGCCTGTGTTTTCTTTGATTTATTAATCGCCTTTATTAGTAAAAACATAAAGAAAGCAACCAATATAAAATCAATAAAAATAGTAATAAATGCTCCGTATTTAATAGAGGCTTCAGCAGAAATAATTTTACCTGAAGCGTCGAGTTTAGCTTCTGATAATATGTATTTTAGTGAATTGAAATCTACGCCAGAGGTTATTTTTCCTACTATTGGCATTACAATTCCATCAATAAAACCACTTACTACTTTTCCAAAAGCAGCACCCATTACAAAGGCAACTGCCATGTCAATTAGGTTGCCTTTCATTGCAAACTCCTTGAACTCTTTCATCATACTCATAATTGTTTGTTTTTAAGGGTAATAAAAAATTAAAAATTATATGAAAAACCAATTCCTAATACTTCTTTAAATTGAGTACGGGGTCCATAAGCTTCAATGACTCCATCCCCATTTTTATCTATTCCAATTTTTATGTCATCATCATAAACCAATTGTGTGGTAATGGTTGCTGAAATATATTTATTTACTTTGAAACCTATTATAGTTTCCCAGCTTACATCAACATTTTGCGGATTATGCATATAGTTTGAAAATAGATCCAATTTTGTCAATAATGAAACACTTTTATCTTCGAAAAATGTAGTTTGATAAACAAGTCTAACATATCCACCAAATTCACTTTTGAATTTCTTGCCATGTGCAATCAATGTTCCTGTAACATCATACGTTGCTTTATCAACTCCAAAAGCTCCAGCATCAGCAAGAATTGTATTGTTTACAAAAGTGTTCTTTAAATTTAAAGGTGATAAAAATGCAGAAAAGTGGTCATTAGGCTTAAAATCCATTCCTAAAGCGAGTAATAAATAGGCTGGTGCAAATATATTTGAAATTTTAATGGAATCGTTGGGGTAATTATAACCTGGAGCCATTTGTGTTTTAAAATTAAATAATGCCGCATAATACCAATGCTTTGAGGCGGCTCTACCATATTTAGATGTAAAATCTATTTTATCATCTGTTTTAATAACTTTTCCATCTTTGCCTTGCTGTAAAAATCCATAGCCTATATCCAGCATATTATCCCATGAATTATGATTTTTCTTATAATTCGCAAACATACTAAAAAGTCCATTTAGGGAAATAGAATTTTGTCCACCCGCGGCCCAATTTGTAAAAGATGCTTGTGAAAAACTAAGCCTAATAACACCACCTCTTTTCCATCCACTCACTGTATCGGAAGGTTTTAAACGAAGCGTTTTTTCCACTTCAGGAGTTTGGCTAAAAGTTATGTTCATTAGCAAAATTGTTGTGATAAAAAATGTAATTATTTTTTTCATTTATAAGTTGTTTTTTAGGGTTAATAATCTTCAATGATAAAAATGATTCTGAATATAAAACCTGCCAAAGTTAATATATTTATTATCTTAAATCTGTCTTAATAAAAAGAAATACAATAATAAATTTTCAATATGTATTATATGTAATTGTCAAGATTTAAGAGGGAAATATCAAATTTATAAATATTTGAAGTATTTATAAATTTCTTACTTTTGCATAATTAGAACCAATTGGATTTTAGAAAGAAAACATTTGTTATTATGGAAAACCTTAGAATGCACGACGATGAAAGTTTGAAAAATTATAAAGAATTGAAAAACAAACTTGAGCAAACATTAGTCAAAGTAGGAAAAACATCTGATTTACGCGAAGCCAAAGGTTATTTAATAGAAATACAGAATTGTTTTAAAGGTTTGAAATTGCATCGTGAAGACCGAGAAGAGCTTTATAATAGACTTCAGCTTAGTTTTGCCGATATCAATCAAAAAATAAGTGACGAGCGCATAAACTTTGAAAATGAAGCTGCATCTAATTATTTTATTATCAAAAATAAAGTGGAAGAAGCTGTTTTTATGGCTCATAACTCACAGGACACCAAAGAATGTTGGGGTTTCTTAATAGAAGTTCAGTCGCTGTTTAAAGGAGCCAAATTGCAACGCGAGCACAGGGAAACATTGTATGCAAGCTTACAGGGTGCTTTTAATACGTTGAAAGAGAAACAAAATTCCGAAACTTCAAGTTTTGCAACAGAAACAGCCCAAAACTATGATGAGCTAAAACAAAGTGTTGAAGAAGCTGTGACATTTTCTATTCATACAGAAGACACTAGGGCTGCAAAAGACACATTGATTCAAGTTCAGGCCAATTTGAGGGATGCTAAATTGAGTAGAGAACAAAAGGATGAATTATATGCGAAAATTCAGGAAGCATTTACCATTATTAATCTTCGTAAAGAGGAAGAAACCGAAAAAAATCTAACTCTTGCTCAAAGCCAATACGATGAATTTAAGCCAAAGGTAGATGAAGTAATGAGCCAATCAGTGTTGTCAATGGATTTTAAAACAATACGTGAACAACTTAAAGATTTACAAGCTCAAATAAGAGAATCGAGTTTATTGCGAGAACAAAGAATAGAATTGCAAGCTATTTTACAGCAAGCTTTTGAAAAACTAAATCTTCGACAAGATGAAGATAGAAATTCTTATACCAGAGAGGCTTCTGAAAATTACAAGCGTTTGAAAACATTAGTAAGTAAAGGACTTGCTCAAGCTGAAGAAACACACGAGTACAAAGATACCAGAGAATTCCTTAAAAAAATTCAATCGGAATTTAAAGGCATTAAATTGATAAAAGAAGAGCGAGAAGAATTATATGCTCGTCTTCAAACTGCATTTGAAATATTAAATACTCGTGTGGATGAGTATTTTCATACTAAGAAAAAAAACTGGGAAGTAAGAATGCAATACAAACTTGCAGAAACAAATACAGAAATTCATCAGCTAAAAGCAGATATAGAGCGAGACCTCGACAACCTTTCAGAACTGGAAGACCATCTGGATATTCTTATTTCTTCAGGTAAAGATAGCACTGCTAAAACAGGTATTGAGGCAAGAATTATCTCAGCAAAAAGTAGTATCGAAAAGAAAACTCGTGAGATAGAAAAGCTGGAAACTGAAATGGCTGAACTTAAAAACAGAATAAATACCGAAGAATAATTAGCAATATAAGAAGTAGAATATCTATTTATTGTAACATTAATTATGTTGATATTCATCTCTATTTCACTAAATTATTTAAAATTGTATAAAATACATATATCCAATTATATATAAAAAGTATTCAACATTTTTTGTAGAAAAAACATCAATAATTAGTTTTTGATTTTATATATTGTACATTTGTAAGCAACTTTTATATTAAAAAAATTGTCTTCTTATTAATTGTAGAATATTTTATACATAAAATTTTAAAAAATGAAAACAAAAAGCGTTATTTTTTCTATTATGTTGGTAGCCATTTCTGCTATTGTATTGAATGCTTGTAAAAAGGATGTAAATCCAACATATCCTTCTGCTCCTGCTCCTGCAGTAGTGACTGTTCCTGTCGGAAATTATCCAGCAGGACTTGGAAGTTCACCAGGAACACCTGTTTGTAAACCTTTTGTTTTACCATCAAATATTGTTTTGCTTGGTCAAATTCAAAGTGCTTCATTCAAATCTACTAGCTTTAATAAAGAAAATCAAAATATTGAGGACTTTATTTTTAATCCCAAAACCACTTCTGTTTCAATTGGGTCAGGATCGCTTGTACAGTTTTATATGAAATTTTTCAATAAGAGTCCTCTACCTACTACATTTATTATTCCAGGTGGGCTTATGTTTTTACCCGAAGATACAACCACACAAACAGGAACTACAGTTCAACCCGATACACTTATTATTCCTGGCAATGACAGTATTTTGTGCTATGTTAGAACTTATTGTACTAATCTACATAAACATACACCAAATAATACAAAATATAAAATGTTAGGAACTACACTTCATAACGATTTATGGACGATGGTGGATATTTTGAAAAATAAAAAGAAACTGGATCAAGGTTCACAAGTTCAATCTATTATTTGGAATATTACTGATCATGGTGGATTAACAGATGCAGATAGGATATATCTGAATAATTTGCCCTAATAAAATTTGACATTTAATATAATTGGAAAAGCGATTTTATCTATTTAGCGATAAAATCGCTTTTCTGCAATTAGTCGTCAGAAAAATGTTTGAGCATTTTGCGATAAGCTGAAAAAATATTGGCTCTTGACACAAAACCAACATATTTACCTTCTTTTGTTACTGGTAAATTATAATTTCCTGATTCGTTGAATTTATGTGCAATATTTTCCATCGAATCGAAATAATCAACAATAAAGGGTGGAATTATCATCAAATCTTTTACAAATGTTTGCATGTAAATTTCAGTATCAAAAATCAAATGCCTTATATCATCTAACACTACAACCCCTATAAAATTATTTTCTTTATCTATTACAGGAAATATATTTCTATTTGATCTGGAAATAATTTCAACTAAATCTTTTAAATTTGCTTCAGGAAAGACTGAACAAAAATTAGTTTCCAACAATTTGTCAATTTTCATTAAAGTTAATACAGCCTTATCTTTATCATGTGTAATTAACTCACCTCTTTGAGCCAGTCTTTTGGTATAAATTGAATGAGGTTCCCAATTGGAAATGGTTAAATATGAAATGGTAGAAGTAATAATTAATGGTGTAAATAACTGATAACCACCTGTTATTTCGGCAATTAAAAAAATTGCAGTTAGTGGAGAGTGCATTACACCTGACATAATACCTGCCATTCCTACCAATGCAAAATTAATTTCCGAAACATTAGCAATACCAATAATATTAAGCGTTCTGGCTACAAAAAAGCCTGTAATTCCTCCCATAAACAATGAAGGGGCAAATATTCCGCCTACACCACCACTTCCATTTGTTACAGCCATTGCAACTACTTTGAAAAACAAAATTGCAAGTAAAGCTCCTGAAAATAGCCAAACATCATTTTTAAGAAAGTAAAAGAAACTTGTTTGTAGTAATTCATCACCTTTTCCGTGCAGCATCATTTTCAGAACATCATAGCCTTCTCCATATAAAGAGGGGAAAATAAATATTAGAATGCCCAAAATAGCACCACCAATGATTATTTTTGAATATTGATTTTTTATTTTCTTAAATATCTCCTCAATTTTCATTGATATTTTTGTAAAATAAAGGGATACAAAACCACAGAAAATACCAAGAATGATATAAAAAGGAATGTTTTTTAAGAAAAATGGAGTGGTTATATCAAAAGCAAATAAAACACCTTTTCCCATTAAAAAGTAGGAAAGCGATGAAGCCGTTATTGCAGAAATTAGTAAAGGAATTAAGTTTATTGCAATAAAATCAAGCATTAAAACTTCTATTACAAACACAATACCAGCAATTGGCGCCTTGAAAATGCCTGCAATAGCACCTGCAGCTCCACAACCAATTAAAAGAACTGTTGTTTTATAATTTAGCCTAAAAAGCTGTCCTAAAGATGAGCCTATTGAACTTCCTGTTGCCACTATTGGAGCCTCTAATCCAACAGAACCACCAAAAGCTACTGTTAATGTGCTGGCAATCATAGAAGAATAATTATTATGGCTTTTAAGTCTTCCACCATTTTTGCTGATTGCATACAAAACTCTACTCACACCATGACTAATCTTATCTTTTACGAAAAATTTGATGTAGAGCACTGTTAATAAAATTCCTGTTGCAGGATAGGCTAAATACCAATAATTTTCTCTATCAATATTAAAATTGACAGTTAAAAAATAATGAGTATAATGAACTGTATTTTTTAATATTACAGCTGCCAAACCACTTAGTAATCCAATTAAAAGACTTAAGATTAATATAAAGCGTTGATTGCTAATATGTCTTAGCCTCCAAACAAACAAACGATTTATAATTTTTTTTGCTTCCATATATATTTGCAAACTTATGATTTTTTTACAATGTAAATTGTCTTTTTCAAACATCAATTTTCAAATTCAACACTTAGATTATATAGTTTTTTAACATTAATAAAGCATTGTTATTCAAAAAACTCTTGTTAACTTTGCTTATATGAATTCCTAATAGTATTATCATGAAAAAAAACATTGCCCTTTTATTAATTGTCTTAACCATTGTAAGTTCATTTACAAGTAAAGCCCAAACTATGAATGTTATTGCTCAAGCAACCATTAAAAACACCACTCAATCTTTGGTAAATAAATATGGAGAAAAAAATAAGTACCGCATTTCAAAAGGAGTGCAACAAGCTGCTGCTTTTTGGACTTTAAAAGATGGCAGTCCTAAAGATTTTGAAATTTTTTGTAATGACAATTTTATAAATGATGCCATAGAGTTAGAACTTGTTTTTCAGAAAATATCAACTAATCTCGAAATATTAATGGGTAACTATAATAAAATAAGTGTTGATTTAAAACTTCCACTTCATCTTGATATGGGGAAATTGCTTCTTGTTGATGATATATTTGGAGCTTATGATGCTTCTGCTCATTTTAATGATGATATGTTTAATAATAAAGTTGCTTTTATAACTTTATTAAATTTCCCATTCTATTCATTAAAAGAAAAAACGGAATTGGGCAGAACATGGACGCGTCAGCAATGGGCTTATGCACGTATTGGTGATTTATTTACTTCACGTGTTCCTGCTGAGTTATTATTAAAAGTGGCAGATGCTTCAACTTCTTCAGAAACATATATTTCCGACTATAATATTATGATGGGCTTTTTGTTAGATAATAAAGGGAAAAGTTTATTCTCAAAAGAAATGAAATTGATTACACATTGGGGTTTACGTGATGAATTAAAATCGAATTATTCTAAAACGGGTTTCGAAAAGCAACAAATGATTTATGAAGTGATGAAACACATCATTTATCAGGATATTCCTTCAAATGTAATCAACAACGATAAAGTTCAATGGAATCCTTACACCAATAAAGTTTTTGAAAACAATAAAGAAATAGCTGTAAAACCAGAACCTGATACTCGTTATTTACAATTACTCAATAATTTTAAAGCTTTAAAAGCTGTTGATGCCTTTAGTCCTCAATATCCAACTTTTATACAACGTGCATTTGATCAGGGTATGGAAATTCCACAAGAAGATGTTGAAAATTTATTTATAGAATTTATTTCTTCACCACAGGTTAAACAAGTTGCAACTTTAATTAGTAAAAGATTAGGCAGAAAGTTACAACCTTTTGATATTTGGTACGACGGATTTAAAGCTCGTAGCACTATAAACGAAGATGAATTAACAGCAAAAACCAAAGCCAAATATCCTACTCGCGAAGCTTTTGAAAATGATTTGCCAAACATTTTATTGAAACTTGGTTTTACCAAAGATAATGCTCAATTTATTACATCAAAAATTAAAGTGGATGCTTCAAGAGGAGCAGGACATGCATGGGGTGCTCAAATGAAGTCCGACAAAGCTCGTTTACGTACACGTATAGGTGCTGATGGTATGAATTACAAAGGTTATAATATTGCAGTTCACGAATTTGGTCATAATGTAGAACAAACTTTATCATTGCAAAAGATTGATTATTATATAATGAACGGCGTTCCTAATACAGCTTTTACCGAAGCATTGGCATTTATTTTCCAAAAAAGAGATTTAGAATTGTTAGGCATAAAAAATGAAGAAGAAAACAAAAAACATACGGCTGCTTTAGATAATTTCTGGGCTTGTTATGAAATTATGGGCGTTTCATTGGTTGATATGAATGTATGGAAATGGCTTTATCAGCATCCAGATGCATCGCCAGCACAATTAAAAGAAACTGTTATAAATATTTCAAAAGAAGTTTGGAATAAATATTATTCACCTGTTTTTGGTATAAAAGATCAGCCTATTTTAGCTATTTATTCACACATGATAGATGCGCCTCTCTATTTGTCAGCATATCCAATCGGACATTTGATTGATTTTCAAATTGAAAAACAGATAGAAAGCAAAAATTTTGCTGAAGAAGTAATGAGAATGTACACCAGTGGAAAATTAATTCCTCAGATTTGGATGAGAAATGCTGTTGGGAAAGATATTTCAATACAACCTATGCTGGAAGCCACTACCGAAGCATTGAAAGTTGTGAAATAGTTATTGGAATTTTGTGCTTTGAAAATGTAATTCAATGCTTTCTTTAGGATTCATACTTAGAGATTTATTTTTACTTTAGCCTTTTTACTTTAACTTTTACAAATGGATAAACAACGTTGCAACTGGACTCAAAACGATGTATTAATGAATGCCTATCACGATGAAGAGTGGGGTTTTCCTGTGCATGATGATACAAAACTCTTTGAGTATTTATTGTTAGATGCTTTTCAGGCAGGTTTGAGTTGGAAAACCATCCTCTACAAACGTGATAATTTCCGAATTGCCTTCGATAACTTTGATTATCATAAAATTGCATTATACGATGAGGCCAAAATAGCATCATTAATTCAGGACCAAGGTATCATTCGAAACAAACTAAAAATAAATGCTGCGGTTACCAATGCTCAAGCTTTTATAAAAGTGCAAAATGAATTTGGAAGTTTTGATAACTATATTTGGCAATTTGTAAATTATAAAACCATTAAAAATAGATGGGAAAAACTTATTGAAATACCTGCCAAAACTTTGGAATCGGATGCTATGAGTAAAGATATGATGAAACGAGGGTTTAAATTTGTAGGAAGCACTATTTGTTATGCTTTTATGCAAGCCGCAGGTTTGGTAAACGACCATTTGGTAAGCTGCCACCGTTATTAAATTTAATGATGTGATAATTTAAAAACCAGATAATTAATTTACTTCAACTTTCTGACTTACTCTTAAAACTTTCTACTTTAATCTTAACAACATGTTTCAATCACATATAGGAGAATTTGCAGCACTTTTTACAGCATTTTGCTGGACAGCCACAGCTTTGGCTTTTGAATCAGCAAGTTTAAAAGTGGGTTCTATTGCCGTTAATCTTATACGATTGATGCTTGCCATTGTTTACCTTAGTATTTTTTCGTTTTTAACACGAGGAATATGGCTGCCAATAGACGCTTCTGCAAAAGCTTGGTTTTGGTTATCTATATCAGGTTTTATTGGTTTTGTATTAGGTGATTTGTTTCTTTTTGAATCTTACACAATCATAGGCTCTCGTATTGCCATGTTAATTATGACGTTGGTTCCACCAATGACCGCTTTTATTAGTTGGCTTATGCTTGGAGAAACTCTTACTCCATTTAATTTGCTGGGAATGGGGCTTACCTTAACCGGAATATCATTGGTAATATTAACCCGAAAAAGTGGACAAAAATTATTTTCAGTCACTCATTCTATTCGAGGATTGCTCTTTGCTTTTTTAGGAGCCGTCGGGCAAGCTATAGGTTTGGTTTTCAGCAAAGTTGGAATGGGAAGCTATAATGCTTTTGCAGCAACGCAAATCCGTATTATTACAGGTATTATAGGTTTTGCTCTTGTAATTACATTATGGAAAAAATGGAGTAATGTTGGAGCTGCTTTTAAAAATACAAAAGCAATGAAACGAATAGGAATAGGTTCTGTTTTTGGGCCATTTTTAGGCGTTTCGTTTTCATTGTATGCAGTGCAACATGCCAATGCCGGTATAGCTTCTACAATTATGTCTATTGTACCTATCTTAATTATTCCTCCAGCAATTATGATAATGAAACAAAAAGTAAGCACCAAAGAAATTATTGGAGCTATTATTAGTGTTATTGGCGTAGCAATGTTTTTTATATAAAA